>JBAXSA010000541.1:0-2086 GCA_037130945.1 Pseudomonadota bacterium
CTTTGGTTATGAAGTTTCCGATTTATCTGGATTACTCGGCCACCACCCCGGTGGATCCGCGCGTGGCGGCGAAGATGTGCCAGTGCTTGACGCCCGATGGGGTGTTCGGTAATCCGGCTTCCCGTTCGCATCCCTTTGGCTGGAAGGCCGAGGAGGCGGTCGAAGAGGCCCGTCTTCAGGTGGCAAACCTGATTCATGCCGATCCCCGGGAGATCGTCTGGACCTCGGGAGCCACTGAGTCGAACAACCTGGCAATCAAGGGCATCGCGCATTTTTATGAAAAGCAGGGGCGTCATATCGTCACCTGCAAGACCGAACACAAGGCGGTACTAGATACCTGCCGTCAGCTCGAACGCGAGGGTTTTGAGGTCACCTATCTTGATCCCGAACCCAGCGGGCTGATCGATCTTGATCGCCTCACGGCGGCCTTGCGCAAAGACACCATTCTGGTGTCGATCATGCACGTCAACAATGAAGTCGGGGTGATTCAGGATATCGAGGCCATCGGTCAGTTGACTCGGTCGCGCAAGATTTTTCTGCATGTTGATGCCGCCCAAAGCGCGGGCAAGATACCTATCGATCTGGAACAATATCCGGTCGATTTGATGTCTTTTTCCGCGCACAAGGTCTATGGGCCCAAAGGTATCGGGGCGCTTTATGTACGCCGTAAACCTCGCGTCCGCATTGAGGCGCAGATCCACGGCGGTGGCCAGGAGCGGGGGATGCGTTCGGGCACCCTGGCCACCCATCAGATCGTCGGCATGGGCACGGCGTTTCAATTGGCCAGCGAGGAGATGGCCGTTGATAACGAACGGATACTGGCGCTCCGCCATCGTCTCTGGAACGGGCTGAAGGACATGGAACAGGTTTATCTGAATGGCGATCTGGAATGTCGCGTGGCGGGCAATCTGAATGTCAGCTTTGCCTTTGTGGAGGGCGAATCTCTCATCATGGCAATCAAGGATTTGGCGGTCTCCTCCGGATCCGCCTGTACCTCGGCCAGCCTGGAGCCCAGCTATGTGTTGCGGGCCCTGGGCCGGGACGACGAATTGGCGCATAGCTCGATTCGCATGACACTCGGGCGTTTTACCACCCAGGAGGAGGTGGATCACGCGATTGCCAAGCTGCGTCAGCAGGTCGACCGGCTGCGGGAATTGTCGCCGCTGTGGGACATGTTTCAGGAAGGGGTTGACCTTAAATCCGTACAATGGGCGGCCCATTGAGTTTTTTATTAAACTATTAAACCATTTTCATCACGAGGATCAAGCCATGGCTTACAGCGAAAAGGTTTTGGATCATTATGAAAATCCCCGCAATGTGGGGGTTTTCGACAAGGGGGATCTCCGCGTCGGAACCGGCATGGTGGGCGCGCCCGCCTGTGGCGATGTGATGCGTTTGCAGATCAAGGTCAACGATCAGGGGGTCATTGAGGATGCCCGTTTCAAGACCTATGGTTGTGGTTCAGCGATTGCGTCAAGCAGCCTGCTGACCGAATGGGTCAAGGGCAAGACCCTCGACGAGGCGCTCCAGATCAAGAATAGCGAGATTGCCTCGGAGCTGGCCTTGCCACCAGTGAAGATCCATTGTTCGGTGCTGGCCGAGGATGCCATCAAGGCGGCCATCAAGGACTATACGGAAAAGCGCCATCAGGCGGCACCGGGTCAATAGGGGGGGGGGCTAGAAATGGCGATTACCTTGACGGAAGCGGCCGCCCGGCATGTCGGGAAATTTTTGCAAAATCGCGGCAAGGGTATCGGCATCCGGCTGGGGGTGCGCACATCGGGTTGTTCGGGCATGGCCTATGTTCTGGAGTTCGCCGACGAGATCGACGAGGGCGACCAAGTGTTTGAAGATCACGGGGTGAAGGTGATTCTTAGCCCCAAGAGTCTGGCTTATCTGGATGGCACCGAACTCGACTACACCCGGGAAGGTCTCAACGAGGGCTTTAAGTTTAATAATCCCAATGTTAAAAATAGCTGCGGGTGTGGCGAGAGTTTTGCGGTTTAATCAACCCCCATGCTGGATTTTTCTCAAAATCATTTTGAACTCTTTGGTCTTCCAGTGGGTTTTGATATTGACACCCAGC
>JBAXSA010000542.1:0-2085 GCA_037130945.1 Pseudomonadota bacterium
CTCACGCCTGACCCAAAGCTGGGTGTTGCCGCAGCTCGCCTACCTTGCCGAAATCCACGATCACCGGCTACTGCCAAACCTCGAAAATCAGCTTCGTTCTCTCGAACAACGCTTCTTGGATGGGCTACCCCCAGCCAGTTATCACCAGTGGTCTAAACTCTACTATCGCCAGGGAAACTATGCCCTCGCCGCTCGTAAGCTGGCGACCGGTTTGGCACGGGTGACGCCGGATCAATACGCACCGCAGGGCCTTGGTTTGTTGGGTGCCTTGCTTAATCTCATGATCGATCAGTTGCTGGTAGAGCCGGCCCGGCGTATCGAACAGGCGTTCGACCGATACCTATCCCTGCGGAGCGATGACCTCGTCCCGCGTTACCGCCGCAATGGGGTGGATCACAGTGCCCGCTTGGCGCTGCGTAACGGGGAAGCTGATCAGGCCCATTGTCTGTACCATCGCCGCTGGCGTCGCGACCCAACAGACGAGCGAGCAGCAGTCTGGTTGCTCTATCTGGCCGCCTGGCATCCCGTCCCGCAAGCCAGTGAATATCTCGACTGGGCGTTGTCCCAGTTTGATCCGTCTGTCCTGAATACGGAACTCACCGGCAATGACGGGCCTCTGTACCAGCTACGCGCTTTGGCGGCCTGGGCATGGTGCCGCGAAGATGCCACCGTAGCAGATAGGATTGCGCCAGCGATTCCATTCTGTGCCGAGCGGTTGCTGGATCATCCCAACCTCGACGTGGGACCGCCCAGCTTTACCCTGGCCTATCTCGACCTTTACGCCCGCCAGCACACGCCTGTCTGGAGAGATCGGCTGCCCTCTTGGGGTCACATCGCGGGTGCCTTGCGGGATCATCGCTATTTCCTCGAACTGGCGGCTTTTTCGGCGTTACGCGGCGAGATCGAAGAGGCGAGGCGGATGCTGGACACCTATCAGGCGCAACGGCGACAGGTCGTGCAGGAACTACGCCCATTACCAGTGGATCTGGATCTGCCTGACTGGGAATCGGTACTGAAAGCAAGGGAACGCCACGAGTGTGAGTTTCTACTCTCCTCCACCCCGCGATCCCGAGACGAATGGGTACGCGGTGGGCTTTGGCCGATGTAGGGATGCGCTTCGTACCTCGGCGCATCCTACCGCCTACGGGCTACGGGCTATGGATTATGGGTTGGTACTCTGCGCCAATTAGAAAAGAACAGTGGTGTTCTTAACTCGCCATCTGAATCAGCTCAATATCTTTCTTGAGTAAGTCATTGACGAATACCGAGATGTCAATGCCTTTGGAATTAGCCAAACTGGCGAGCGTGTTTTGCACTTGCGCATCGAGATGGATAGGCAACTGCACTTGCGCACCGGGCCGAAAGAATTGGCCGCGCGTGCCACTGGAAAAATCAATGTCGGCGGGCATGTCTTCGTCGTGGTCGTCGTGCGTTGGAATCGGATTCATGGGCTTCACCTTATCGCAGTACGTTCTCATAGTATTGCTGTTCCCGGCGTGTGGCATCGCGTGCCGAGATCAGGCGTATCTGTGTGCTGGAGGCGTCAATGATATGGCAAGTATGCGACACCGCCAACAATCGTCTATCGCTTGTCATGCCCAGCGTGAACCAGCGTTCCTCGATCTCGCTGTGTGCTGCATCAAACACAGTAAGCGCCAATGGGTCGAGCATGACTGTAGATGCCTGGGTGAAAGTTACGCTGTGCTTGGTGAGATTGCGTTGGGCCTTCATGTCATCCCATAGAATCTCCAGTAGTGGCTGCGTCACAGTAAGGCATCCACGGTGGTGTCATGCAAATCAATCTGGATGATTGTCAACGGCAACTTCCATCATTTAGCAAGCGGGTATGCGGGACTCTAGCACGATTTGACTATCATCAGTGATGAGTTCATGTCTAAGTCACAAAGCCCTATTAGCGGGCGGGTGTCCTGGCTCCCACGCTCCAGCGTAGGAGCCAAAGGCACCAGAGACAGTGGATCTGGATCTGCCTGACTGGGAATCGGTACTGGAAGCCAGGGAACGCCACGAGCGTGAGTTTCTACTCTCCTCCACCCCGCGATCCCGAGACGAATGGGTACGCGGTGG
>JBAXSA010000543.1:0-2085 GCA_037130945.1 Pseudomonadota bacterium
CACTTCCGTTACTTCCGGGGAAATACTGCCGCATGACCCAGGCCACGATAAAACCCGCCAGTGGTGCAGTAACAAAGGGCAACCAAGGATGCTCAACCAGACCACTTTGGAAAAGGTTTTGCGCCCACTCACTGAGTTCGGCAAACAGAACAGCCACAAGACCGACCACCACGGCCCCGGACCAGAAAATAATGCGTGCTCCAATGTGGCGAAACAGGACGCGAATGCGTCGCCGCGTTGAAATTCCTATTGCCAGCATGTCAATCGCGTTGACCGAGTGAAACGTGCTGGGTCATTCACATACACATGCCACTCTCCGTCCCTGAAGCTGAATCGAACGGGCACAGCTTCAAATCGCGGACTCGGATCATCATCCAGACGTTGGGTGAGCAGTACGAGATCAAATCCGCCCCTGGAGTTGCGATGCCAGCCCTTGAAAAAGGGAATGATCCTTTGGCGAATCCCGCCGTCCATATGGCTCTGGCACTGTAAATGGATCGAATATCCGCGCTGGTCAAATAGCGCAATGAGAATGCTGAATGGTGAATCGAGACCATTATTCATTACCGCGAGCATTTTTTGATCGGTGGAAATTGAAACCAGGTCCGCTTCCGGGCGGACATATAAGGCAGCACCATTTTCCGGATTCACCAGAAAGGAGCCTGGGGGATCGCGCCCAGAGAATGTATCGACCTTATGGTATCCAGACGTTCCGAGCGGTCCGGCATAGACAAAGGTAGATCCACCACCTTCGGTTTTGTAGCCGCCCGGGGCGTACCCATCACGGAACTGAAAACCCTTTCCGTTCGGTCGTCCGACTGACAGTACTTTACCTTTGCGATTAGCCATATTGCGGTGGGCTGAGAGCAGCGCTTTGTCGGCTTTACCGCCAACGGTCAACACGTCGGCATCTCCTGCACGCCTGGCGTGGGCGGCGAGAATTCGGTCGGTGGCATCCATGCTGTTGTCGAGTGCTTCGAAAGCCACTGTTGTTGTCGTCGGACGATGCGTCGAAATCATCGCTCTGGACAAATCTTCAGCCTTCGGACTGAGACTGGGCAAGGCGGGTTGCGCCGCACCGGTCACACCACCCACGAATAGCAGGAGCAGGATGCCTAAGGATTTGGCAGAGGACGGTTTCATTCTGGATTATCAAATGTTAGGCCCCATCGGCAACGTAAGGATTGTTACGCCGTTCCTCGCCGAAGGTGGACATCGGGCCATGGCCGGGGATGAACTCAAAATCATCGCCGAGCGGAAAGAGCTTTTCACGGATGGCGCGAATCAACGCGCCATGGTCGCCACGCGGGAAGTCGGTGCGGCCGATCGAACCGGCAAACAGCACGTCGCCGACGATGGCAAGTTTGCCAGGTTTATCGATGAAGCAGATATGGCCGGGCGTGTGGCCGGGCGTGTGCAGCACGTCGAGCGTATGGCCGCCGACTGTCACCGTGTCGCCGTCTTCCAGCCAGCGGTCGGGCATCAACACCGGCGTCGAGGGGAAACCAAACATGCGGCATTGCTCCGGCAGTTGTGCGAGCCAGAAGGCCTCTTCGCGCTGCGGACCTTCGACGAGTACATTCAGGTGTGCGGCGAGCGCCGCCGTGCCGCCGACGTGATCGATATGACCGTGGGTGAGCAGGATTTTTTCGACCTTGAGCTGCTGCTCGGCAATGACAGCGAGAATGGCTTCGACATCGCCACCGGGATCGACGACGGCCGCCTGGCGGGTGGCCCGGTCCCAGATCAATGAGCAGTTCTGGGCGAAGGGGGTAACGGGGAGGATGAAGTATTCCATGCTCAGTGCGCCATAAAAGCCAGCCCGGCCAGCAGGATGCCGGCGAGGATGAATAGACCGATGACGATGCCTTTCCAGGGCGCGCGTTTTTCGGCGTAGGGGTCGATGAGCGCACGTTCGGCATTGGCCGGCAACACGGCCAATTGCGTGAGGCTGGTGCCGAAGGGAATGTTGATGCGCGCCCGCGCATTCACCGCCCAGCCGTTGGCATCGAGCAACGGCCCGAGATTGCGGGCGCGCAGCTTGAACCAGGCGACCACCACGGCCGGGCCGGAAACCAGTAGCAG
>JBAXSA010000544.1:0-2078 GCA_037130945.1 Pseudomonadota bacterium
TGCATGTGGTTTTTGCCGTAAATGTTTTTTCGCTCATGCCAGCACCCGAGTACCGTTAAATTCGCGGCTCATCAAATGGAACAATAGTTCCTGACCCTTTTTGGTTGGCCAGATGCCATCATGCCGGCGAGTGTTGCCGGTGACGAACGACAGCGCCAATAAATGTGCCATGACCGAATCGGTAAATAGACCCACCAGCGAGTTATACGCCTGGCCGGGATACAGCACCATCGACCGCAAAGCCTTCAGGTGGATCGATGTCAGCTTGTAATCCTTGCAAATTTTCGCCTTCGAGGCGCTGTTCTTATTCAAATCCGCCAGGGCAACGCACTCAACGCCAACCAAGTTGGTGCCCGGGATGACAAATGTGTTGGTCAGGATGGCGCACACCCGGAATAAAATCACTGCGCCGTACTCGGTCAGCCTGAAAGAATCCGGTTGGACCAGCAGCGGGCGCAGTGCTGCCAGGGCGGATGGATGGATAGGACGACCTTCAGCCAGATCCACCAGGTTTTGAGCCTTCTGTGGGCTCATGGCTACGTAAAAATCCAGAGTATTGATTATTTTCGGATCCATGATTTGCTCCTATGCCATTTTGGGGATGAAACCGATTACGCTCTGGCTGCGCTGATAATCTCGGCCAGCCTCTTCACAAAGTTTGTCACAGCGCACATTCCATGCACTTACCGGGTTGCCGCACTTACCGATGCCACTGGCGAGCTGCTCCTGGGTCGGGTGGCCATCTAGGTGGATGAACTGGATGCGATCCATGTCCCAATTATCCAGACGGGTTATCGCGCTCGTAAAACGTCGGTGCATCCAGGTTGGAATATTGCTCCACTTCCAGCCCCAATGCAGCCTGCCTAAGCTAATTTTGCTGTCGCTGTAGACCGTTCCCGCAAAATTGGCCGGGAGACGTTCCAGGCCGCAGATCAAGGCCAGCATTTCGGTCAGGTTGTTTGTGATCGCCGGCATTCGGGCTTCAGCTGGCGTGATTGTGCCCCAGGACGAATCAACGTGTTGATCCAGCTCGTTGACCATGATCCATGCCCAGGTGCCTCCGATCTCAGACGGGTTTTTCTGGATGACGCCGCCATCCGCATAAAGTTTCGTAATCATGGCATCACCTTCTTTTCAAGCTTTTTGAGCCTGGCTGTCATCAATTTGATGGCCGTTTTGCCGCTGCCGTATCCGCTGCCATTTTTTGCAATATCGATCGCCAGGCGCAGCACATCCGGATCATTTTCATTATCAAGCGCTGATCGCAAGTCCTGAATCGTCTTACACGTTAGACTGGCAGCAGCTAATTCGCGTCCAGATATCATCTCTGGCCTGCCTTGGTAAATCGTCCTTTATGGTCACGCCTGGCGGTTTTCGCCCTGGCAATACCACCCAGATGGCCATGTTCGGCGGCCTGCAGACCAATTTCGATGAATACCCGCTTATCTTGCTCAGGCAAGTTTTTTACCCAATCCTTCCCATGCCTGGGTTCAAATTCTTTGAATAAATTTGGATAGGATAGTTTCATGCTTCAACCATCGTTTTGATTTCCTCAGCCGCCTTTTCCCGCCAGCGTCGCGCCTGGCGCTCCGGAAGCCCATAGCGGTAACAGATCTCGCCGGTGGCCATGCTCGATAAAGCCTCGAGCTGCTCAGCCGTTAATAGCTTGCGGACCATGCGCCAATCGGTTGGATACTCCGAAACACGTCCGATCATTTCGGACTTTTGCCCGGTCATTTGTCCGGTTTTCGCTGGTTCCTGACCGGTCATTTGACCGGCCTGTTCGGTGACTTTGACGATTGCCTGCCCGGTCGATACCCCGCCAATAAGTAGCAGGGGAGCCAGGTTTACCGCCAGACCCCATAACCAGATGCCATTGGCCCCTAGAGTCAGAGCCATAGTCATGTGAGCCACGCGGCTGACAGTAAAGGGAACCAGGATGCCCAGACCGGTCGTGAAAATCAGCAGCACAAAAGCGGTCAGAGCCTTGAATCTGAAGGGCCACGCTTCCCCGTTGCGCGGCATGGCCTTTCTCCAGCCGTCAAATAAATATGCGGCGCCAACCGTGTCCAGGAAAC
>JBAXSA010000545.1:0-2072 GCA_037130945.1 Pseudomonadota bacterium
TGTGGTCAAAACCCGTATCTCGCAAATGAACGGGCGTGTCGATATCCGCTCGGAGCCGGGTCATGGCTCCACCATCGACATCAAACTGCCCTTGACATTGGCGATCCTCCCCACCCTGATGGTGATCCTGGGTAAACAACCCTTTGCCCTGCCCCTCGGTAGTGTCGTGGAGATTTTCAATCTGGATTTATCGCGTACCAACCTGGTCGATGGTCAGCTGACCATCCGGGTGCGTGATCGTGCCCTGCCGCTGTTTTACCTACGCAAATGGCTGGTTCCCAACAGCCCTCAAGACCCTCAGAATGAAAACACCGGTCATGTGGTGGTGGTCAACGTCAGCAATGTTCAAGTGGGATTGGTGGTTGATTTTCTGGTCGGCCAGGAAGAGGTGGTGATTAAACCTCTGGGAAGCATGTTGCAGGGATTGCCAGGCATGGCAGGTGCCACCATCACCGGCGATGGCAAGATCGCCCTGATCCTGGACGTGCCCGGTTTGATGCGCCGCTACGCCGCCCGCCGCCGGTATTAACGATGCCCTCGCGGTATCCAGAGGCCCGAGACGGGGGCTTCCATGATGATGATAATAATAACGATTTTACCTTTTTATCCTGTCCCCCCTGCCGGAAGGCCGGCGAGGGGGGGGGTGGACGGGAGGTAAAGCCATGGCTGCGCCCTTATCAAAAGTCTTAAAAGTCAAAAAACCGGTTTCCAGACCCCTGACGTTCGATCCCCTGAGCCTGATCGGAGCCTTGCTGGGGACGTTGGCGGTGATCGGCGGCAACGCCCTGGAGGGCGGGCAAATCGCTTCCCTGGTCAACGGACCCGCGATGGTGATCGTGATAGGGGGTACGGTGGGCGCGACCCTTCTACAAACCCCCTTGCCCATCTTTTTGCGCGCCCTCAAACTCTCCAGCGAGGTCTTTACCCCGCCGGTCTTCAGCTTCGACAAGGCCATCGATCAGATCGTGGCCTGGGCCAATCTGGCGCGACGGGAGGGGCTTCTGGCCCTCGAATCCGGGATGGAACAAGAGTCCGACAGATTTATCCGTAAGGGCATGCAGGCGGTGGTGGATGGTTTTGAACCCGAGGTGGTGCGTGCCCTCCTCGACATGGAACTCGAAACTCAGGAAGCTGCGGACATTCAGGCCTCCCGGGTCTTTGAGGGGATGGGCGGTTATTCTCCCACCATTGGCATCATCGGTGCGGTCATGGGACTCATCCATGTGATGCAGAATCTGGCCGATCCCAGCCGTTTGGGGGCGGGCATCGCAACGGCCTTTGTCGCGACCATCTATGGGGTCGGGCTGGCCAATCTTTTCATGCTCCCAATGGGGGCGAAGTTGCGCGCTTGGGCCCAGTTACGCACCCATTACCGGCGGATGCTGATCGAGGGCATGGTGGCGATTTGCGAGGGTGAAAATCCCCGTGCGATCGAGTCTAAACTTCGCGGCTTTCTGCTTTAGATCAGGCAATGGCTTGAATTTCAGGAGTCAGGCATGGTAAGACGCAAACCCCCAGAGGAACATCACAACCACGAACGTTGGCTGATTTCTTACGCCGATTTTATCACCCTGCTGTTTGCCTTTTTCGTGGTCATGTACTCCATTTCGTCCGTCAACGAGGGCAAATACCGGGTACTCTCCCAAACCCTGGATGAGGCCTTCCGTCCGGCTCACTCAAAGCCGGATCTGATTGCGGTGGGAGAACCGGTTCGGGATACCAGTCTTGTCCCCGATATCACACCGGCCACGGCCTCGCCCCCCGAAGCGCCGCCGGTCGTCATCAACCCCGGCCAGACCGGCCAGGGAGAGCTGGGTGGCGACCGTCAGCGCTTTGGAAACCTGGCCGCCGCCCTGCAAACCGTTCTGATCCCTTACATTGAAAAAGGATTGGTGGAGGTGTCCTACAATCAGAACCGTCTGGAGATCGATATGAAAAGCAAATTGATGTTTGAAAGTGGCAGCGTTCACATCTCCCAGGACGCCTTCAACGCCTTGCGCAACATTGCCGAGATCCTGAAAACCCTGCCCAATGTCATCCATGTCGAGGGTCATACGGATAACCGGCCCATC
>JBAXSA010000546.1:0-2064 GCA_037130945.1 Pseudomonadota bacterium
CCGGACAGGGCAGCCCGTTTTGGGTGGCGTTGGAGCAGGTCGTAATGCCGGTGTCATTTAAGCCGACGGCGCTGGCAGGCAGGCCGGGGAATAGGGCACTGGCCAAGAGGGCGAGAAGCAGGAGGAACCGGGGCATGGTTTTTCCTTGGACGTGGTTATCGAGGCGGGGGAAGAGCCAATAGACTACCATTGTGACACAACTTCTTAAAGATAAATGGCCGGAGGTACCCGATGAAATTTCCCTATGGGATGAGCAATTTCGCCACGCTCATCCACGAACAGTATTTTTACCAGGATCGCACTGATCGCATTCCCTGGCTGGAAGAAGCCGGCCGGCAACTGCTGTTCATCCGCCCGCGCCGCTTTGGCAAGAGCCTGCTGTTGTCGATGCTGGAGCATTATTATGACCTGAACCGGGCCGGAGACTTCGACGCCCTGTTCGGCGGGCTGGCGATTGGCCGGAATCCCACGCCCCTTCACAACCAATACTTCGTGATGAAGTGGGATTTTTCGCTGATCAAGGCCCAGGGCGAGGTTCGGGACATCGAGGCGGCGATTCATCGGCATGTTAATTTGTGTGTCGAACGGTGCGCAGAGCAGTATCAACTGACCGTTCGCATTGATCCCGAGGATGCCATTGTCTCATTCGGCTCGCTTCTCAAGGCCATTCAGGCATCCAAACAGCTTCTCTACCTACTGATCGATGAATACGACAATTTTGCCAATGAAGTGCTAATGACGCGGCAAGGGCCGGGGCATTACGAGACACTGCTGCATGGCGAGGGATTGTTGAAAACGGTGTTCAAGGCCGTAAAGGCGGCTGCGGGCGGGATGGGTCTTGATCGCGTATTTATCACCGGGGTGTCACCAGTCGTCATGAGCGACATGACCAGCGGCTATAACGTCGCCGAGAATATTTATCTGATGCCGGAATTCAACGATCTCTGCGGCTTCACCGAGGCCGAAATTGAAACCCTGCTGGCGCGAATGACCGGGCCGGGCATAGCCTGGTCAGCGGCGGAAGCCCTCGATACGATGCGTACCTTTTATAACGGCTACCGGTTTAGTGAAGATGCTCGGGAAAGCGTTTATAATCCTACACTGAGCCTGTATTTCCTGAAGTATTTACAACACTATGGACACTATCCCCGCCAGATACTCGACGACAACCTGGCGATGGATCGCAACAAGCTCGAATACATCTCGCGCCTGCCCCACGGCGAGGCCGTGCTGATTCTGGCCCTGAGTAGCGACACGGCGCTCATGATTCCCCAACTGGCGCGGCGGTTTGGCGTACAGGACATGTTGAATCCGGTCAAGGATCAGGTCTTCATGGTGTCCCTGCTGTATTACTTCGGGGTGGTCACCCTGGCGGGCCAGGGGGCATTTGGAAAGTTGGTCTTGAAGATCCCCAATCTGGTGGCTCGTGCGCTTTATGTCGAAAGCTTGCAGGATCTGTGGCTGCCCACCTATGAAGACCGGGAATTTCTCCAAAACAACACCGAAGCCCTGTACCTGCACGGAAACTTACAGCCACTCTGCAACTTCATCGAGACACGCTATTACCAGGTTCTCTCCAACCGGGATTACCGTTGGACCAACGAACTCCTGGTCAAGATGGCCTTTCTCACCCTCTTGTTCAACGACCGTATCTACATGATGGTCTCGGAGCTGGAAACCGGCCACGGCTACGCGGATCTGAGCCTGATCGTGCGCCCCGACATGCGCCGCTTCGAGGCACTGGATCTGCTGCTGGAGTTCAAGTATCTGGGTCTTGACGACTTGGGCATGAGCGGGAAGGCAGTCCGGGAGACGAGTCGCGATGACCTGATTGTACTCCCCGGGGTGGTGGCAAAACTCAACGAGGCCGACGACCAGGCCCGGCGCTACGGATCGACCCTGATCGAGCGCTATGGACTCCGCGATCTACACGCCTTCTCGGTAGTCTCCCTGGGTCTGGAACGCCTGGTGTGGCGGCGAATTCCTGACCCGGGAGCCGGATGATCCCCTCTCACAGACCCAGATTCGTCATGAATTGCGCAAACTCGGGAGAATTGGCGAAGT
>JBAXSA010000547.1:0-2053 GCA_037130945.1 Pseudomonadota bacterium
GTGGCACCGGGCCAGGCAGATTTTTCACACGAAGGCACGAAGCCACGAAGAAAATCCTTTTTGTCCCCCTTCGTGTCTTCGTGCCTTCGTGTGAGGCTCACCGGTGGGCGCCCCGCGAATTTGGGAGGGATCTCGATCATGGCCTTGTTGATGAGCACGGCGACGGGGTTGAGGTCGCTGGCGTAAGCCTCCAACCCCAGCCGCTGCGCCTCCAGCGGAATGGCTCCGCCTCCGGCAAAGGGATCGTGCAGGGCGGGCAGATTTTCCGGATTGAACAGCTCGGCGGCCTGCGGGTGGTCCTTGTTCAGCTCGCACACCTCCCGCCACGAGCGGCGAATCTCGGCGCGGGCACGCTCCAGCACGACCTCGTTGGTGGTGTTCTCCCACAGTACGAGGTCTTCGATGATTTTGAACAGCCGCTTGCGCTCGATGGCGGCTTCCTTCTTGTTCTTGCCGTATTTGAACCCGCCACTCTGCTGGTAGCCGGGATCATTGACCAACTGCGCAAAAATGACCGCCCGTGCCGCTGCCAAAGGTCGCCGCGCCCACCACAGATGCAGCGTGGAAGGATGCCCATGCCGGATGGATTTCTCCCTCGCACAAGCCACATTGATCGCATCCAGCGGCAGGGCGACTTCGATGAGTTTTCTGGGGGATTTGATGGGATGAATCATGCGGGGTAGTTAGTCCTTCCGGCGGCGGAGGGTGACGCAAAAGAATGCTGAATCAAAGAAAAACTCGGCGGGTGGATTTCCGTTGAGTTCGAGTGCTTTGGTGGTGCGGGCGATGCCTTGGCCGAAACGGTTGGTATAGCCCAAGACGCGGGTGGCTTCGGCGATGATGGGGTTACGGTAACTGACAGCACGGGGAAAGGATTCATCGGTGACTTCGCCATAGAGTCCACCAGGATTGTCGATCATAATGTGATTGGGAAAACAATAGAAACGGATGGGAGCGTTGGATCGGTAGTTGCGGTGCATCACGGCATTGAGGAGGAGTTCGCGAAGGGCCACACGCGGGTAGTCGTAGATCATCTCCTCGCGGAGAGTGCTGACGGGAACGGGACGCTGGTGGAAGTTGGCATCCACCAACAGATCGAGCGTCTGGAGTACGGTGCGAAGGTCTCCAATGGCGCGTTTTTCATCGAGAACCTCACTCGCGAGATCGTGTCCGGCGTAGCGGACAAATTGCACGTAGGCACCGGGCAGGTAGTGCATGGGACGGTCGGCGAGAACGAGGATGCCGGCATGGGTGGGGCAGTCCTGGCGGAGATCGAAAAAGCGGAGGCTGGCGAGCTGCTGCTTGAGGGGGCGTCCGTTTTCCGCGATGATCTCCTCGGAGACGGCATGGCGGAGATAAGTGAGGCGGAAGCGGTCTTCGGAGAGGTCGTGCAAGGTACTCTCCAGGCAGGGGAGGGCATCGAAGGTGAGCGCACGCGAGACGCGGCGTTCGGTGAGAATAAGTTCCTCCTGCTCGGTGGCCGCCGCACGGCGAGGCCCTACACGAATCCAGACACGGCCCTTGTAGCGGACTGGAGGCAGATGGGCAGGCTGAACTTCCACCACCGCAATCTCGCCCTCTGGAAGGCTGAACCGGACGACGGACAGCGCGGGTATGGGTTGAATGTTGCCGTCGGATCGGAGCGCGGCGAGATTTTGCAGCAATTCGTCAGTGATTTTCAGGCCACTGGGCCGCCCAGTATCCGTTACACCGATGATGAGGTAGCCGGGCTGGCGATGGTGTGGGAAATCATTGGCAAAGGCACAGACGGCTTGAGAAAACTTATCTGTCTTATTAGTAGATTCAGTCCGTTCAACACGATCAGACTCCAGATCGGCGAGCAGGGAGCGCAATTCAGAGTCGGTTATCATGGCAGTATGGCCCTTCCCAGAAGATCAGACAGATGGTAATTGACGGAAGACACACCCCAATCCGGTTCCTGTGTGAAGGGTCTTGGCACATAGTACGGCCCCTCCGTGCTATCACCATCGACCAGCACGATGGCCAGTAGGAACTTGTCATCCTGATTCAGGGCATACAGGATTTCGTTGCG
>JBAXSA010000548.1:0-2041 GCA_037130945.1 Pseudomonadota bacterium
ATCATGATTGCCTTCCTGCTGACCTTTCTGGGATGGGCAACGCGCTTCCTCGGACATTTTCAGTCGGACGTGATCCTCACCTGGTTTTTGGTCGCCCCGGCCTTGTCGATCCTGACCCACATTCTTTTTCGTGTATCTGCGCCCTTTTTGCTGCAACTGCAAACCGCCCCAAAGCGCGCGGTAATCGTCGGCATGAACGACCAGGGGGTTGAGTTATGGCGGCGTATCTCGGCAGACCGTTACAGCAATACCCGTTTGATGGGGTTTTTCGACGACCGCACCCCGGAGCGACTGAGTAGTCTGAGCAATGTGCCTATGTTGGGTAGCCTGGCGGAGCTGTCTGATTACGTCAAGGAACACCGGGTACAAATCATCTACCTTTCATTGCCGATGACGACGCAAACGCGCATCGTGCAATTGCTGGACGAACTGCGCGACACGACGGCCTCGATCTATTTCGTGCCGGATATCTTTGTGACGGACCTGATCCAGGGACGCATGGATATGGTGTGCAGCATGCCGGTGGTCGCGGTGATTGATACCCCTTTCGCAGGTCTGAGCGGCGTGATCAAGCGCACCAGTGACATTCTGCTCACGCTGCTGATCCTGATATTAATTGCTCCCTTACTCGTTATCCTGGCGATTGCCATCAAGCTGACATCCCCCGGCCCGGTCATCTTCAAGCAGCGCCGCTACGGCCTCGATGGCGAAGACATCCTTGTCTACAAGTTCCGCTCGATGACGGTCTGCGAAGACGGCACACAGATCCAGCAGGCGCAAAAGAACGACCAGCGCGTAACGCCACTCGGTGCCTTCATGCGCAAGACTTCGCTGGACGAGTTGCCGCAATTCGTCAACGTGTTGCAGGGGCGCATGAGTATTGTCGGCCCACGGCCTCACGCCATCGCCCACAACGAGCTTTACCGCAAGGTGATCAAGGGCTACATGGTGCGCCACAAGGTGCAACCGGGTATCACGGGCTGGGCACAGGTATGCGGCTATCGCGGCGAGACGGAAACCGTGGAAAAAATGCAGGCACGCATCGACCACGACCTTGAATATCTGCGCAACTGGTCATTGCGCCTCGATTTGTACATCATTTTTAAAACCGTCTGGGTCATCCTGAAGGGGCAGAACGCTTACTGAACCCACCGTAACGAGCCACGCCGTTCTTCCCCTCATTTTTCGGCCCAACACTGCCATGACCGCCAGACATATCCCGTTGCAGGACATTCCAATCGAAGTATGCGGCCAGCTCGGTGTGCATGACCGCGATGAAGCGACGTTCGAATGTCCGATGGATGAGATTCTTGAGTCAGTGCATAACGGCATTGTCATCAGTGATGCCGCCGGGCTGATGATTTATGCCAATGACGCGGCACGCCGCATGCTGGTACTGCCCCTCACCGGCGCATTTACACTGACCCTGCCGACCCAAGCGATAGACTGGCACTCTGAGGATGGCGCCGCATTGCAGCCGGAAGATTTGCCGACAATGCGCGTTATCGCAACAGGTTCGGCCCACACTGATTCCGTGCTGCGTTGCGTCAGCCTGTCCCAAGACAGCCGCTGGTTCAAAATCAGCGCCCAGCCGCTCATCCTGCGCAAGACCAACGCCCTGATCGGCGTCGTCACGGCCTATTCGGATGTGACGAACTTGAAGGCACAACAGGCAGTAATTGAGCAGGTCGCACATTTCGACCCGCTGACAAACCTGCCGAACCGTCGTGTCTTCCTCGACCGGATTGAAGTTTCCCTCGCCCGCATATCGAGACGCACTTCGATGGTGGCGGTCTGCTTCCTTGATCTTGACGGCTTCAAGGCAGTCAATGACACGTTCGGCCATGAAGGCGGCGACAAACTGCTGGTCGAGGTGGCCCAGCGCATCAAGGCGGCACTGCGTGGCGGCGATAGTGTCGGGCGCATCGGCGGTGACGAGTTCGCGTTATTGCTGACGGAGATCGGCGACATTGCGGAGTGTGAACAGGTGCTGTCACGCATCCTGCAAAGCATCGCACAGGAAGTGCGCCTTTCGGATAGC
>JBAXSA010000549.1:0-2039 GCA_037130945.1 Pseudomonadota bacterium
AAAAAAAAAAAAAAATTTTTTTTCAACCAATACCCCCCCCCCCCCCCCCCCGAATGGGATATGCCGATTTCGTGACCCCCATCCATGACCCATTGAATATATTATATTTTATGGATTTTCAAGGGACATTTTTGATGAGCAATATCCAAATAGGATAATCCATCACGCTGAATGGGTGCCGCATTCAAGGCCTGTTTCGCCGGTTTTTGGTTTGCTCAATCGTAATTTCCAATATGACGTCGTGATCACGAATATCTACTTCTTCTACAAGGTTTTTGTACCCGGGATAGGCAATGGAAAGTCTGTACTGTCCCGGTGCCAGGCTCATCCAGGGCTGATAGGGTTCGGGGTAATCCATGATGGAAATACGGGTTTTTGCCTTGGCCTCATCTGGCATGATGTCCACAAAGATTCGATGGGAACCCTCCGGAACCCAGTCGGTTTTCATTGGGGCGGAAACAGAGGACGGGACAATTGTGGATGCGGTCGAAACCGGAGCCGGAGCCGGCGAGGAAGAAACTGCGGAGGATTTTCGTACTCGCTCGGGGATTGGCGGCTGGCGGGTGGCCACAGTCTGCCGATCTCCTCCCCAGAATGTCACTTTCAACCGGATGTCCCGGTCGCGAATCTCTACTTCCTGATTGATATCTTTGGTGTATTCGGGATGAGTGATGGAAACCTTGTACCGTCCCGGTGCCAGAATCATCCAGGGCTGATAGGGTTCGGGGTAATCCACGATGGTGATACGGGCCTTTGCCTTGGCCTCGTCCGGGAGGATATCCACATAAAGCCGATAAGCATTGTCGTTACTTGACCCGGGTGGCATGGGCGGTGCTGGAGCGGGCGTCGCTGTCGTGACCTCTCGTCGTGCCAATCCATCGGGTTCTATCCGTGCCAAGGCGACTTGGCCGGGCTCATCCACCGTAGGCTTCTGGGTGGGTGGGGTCGAAGGCGGGCTTTTGGCCAAACGCTGCTGTTCTGCATGCCATGTCGCCCGTTCGCGCTCGATGAGTTGTCGTTCTGCTTCCAGGGCCGCCCGTTCGCGTTCGATTCGTTCCTTCTCGCCCTGCAATGCGCCTTCAGCAGCCCCCGGCGCGCCGTCCACACTGGGGATTCCACCGCAGTCAACAAAGCAAAATTCGCCGCGTAACGAGGACGCCTCCCAGGGCATCT
The DNA here is from genome assembly GCA_037130945.1 of Pseudomonadota bacterium. Lineage (GTDB taxonomy): Bacteria > Pseudomonadota > Gammaproteobacteria > Chromatiales > Chromatiaceae > JBAXSA01. Next base: position 1,174 of record JBAXSA010000549.1, read on the forward strand.
GGTGTTCCCTGGTTTCCTCCAAAACCGCGCGGCGCACCTTCTTCAGCATCTGTTCGATGGACAACATCGGGGTGGCGATATATCGCAACAGGTGTTTGGTGTATGTGCCGTTGCGCCCCTGGCCATCTGCGGCGGTCATCCCCGGCGCGGTGGAGAAGATGACCAACGAACCCGAGGGGCTATCCATTTGGGCCAGTCCACGGTTGCCACTGCCACGCAAGCTACGGGTGAAGGGGTTATCGCGGCATGAATCCAGGATAACGATATTGAGATTGTTTCGGGCCTGCTCCAGCGACCGCATCAGGTGGTTCACGTTGTAAGTCTCGAATTCCACATCCGCCTCTGTCACGATCTTTGCGGCAATGGGAATCAGATAGTTTTCGCCCTTGATCTGCATGGCATGACCAGAATAGTAGAAAAGACCTACGCCATTTTTCCGCATGAGGGTATCGCTGAACTGGTTGACAGCCTCCTGAATCTCTCGCCGGCCACGGGCATTTTCCAGGTAGGTCACCTGAAAACGAAGCCGGCGCAGTACGTCGCGCATGTCTTGCGCATCATTGACGGGGTTTTCCAGACCTGGAACGCTCTCGTAACGAGCATTGCCTATCACCAGCGCCAATCGGGACTCGGGTTCACTGGGCGCAGCCTGGGCGATGCCTAGCAGAAGACCACAAAGAATCCAGGGAAGTCTTGCACAGCAATAATTAATCACCGGGATTTGTTGTTTGCCGATTCTCATCAAAAATTCCTTATCGTGAAGTCTCGGGGCTGCTGGGTACGCTGGTTCGTGACCGGATGACCAGACAATCCGCTCCAGGTGTCTTGGTTTTTTTTGGGCGCGCCTTGAGCTGTTGGCACCACTC
>JBAXSA010000550.1:0-2036 GCA_037130945.1 Pseudomonadota bacterium
CGCCCGCAGGGATGCGGGCTCAAACGGCAGGGACAGCAGCCGAGTTGGCGCTCAGGGAGGGTATGCAGCAGAGCATAAGGGTCGCGGCCGGCAGTGCGGTCACCGGACGAAGCCTGCCCGTCCAAGGCGCTCCGCTGCAACGCAGTTCAGCGGGCACGGGGCCAGGTGTCATTATGTTGTTTTGATGCGCTCCACCAGCGGCGTGGAAAATGCCAGCAGGATGATTTTTTGTGGGACTTCGGGATGATGCGCTCTTATTTCCTTGGGCGTCTTTCCCGCTTTTGCCATCTTTAATATGCTGAAGACCGTCGATCTGGGCAGCCACTGAATCAGGTATTCCGTCAGGGACAGGGGTTCATTGGCCTTGATCTTGTTATTCACCAGGGTCTTGTCAGGGATTATTGTCAACTCAATTCCCACGTCGATGTCGTCTCTGAAATCATCGTGTAGATTCACACGCAAGACCCGGCTCTCGCCCGCCGCGCAATCAAAGACGAATCCCGTGATCTTTGCCGCTTGATGTTCATTGCCATCCACGCCCATGAAGGTTAGCAGAACATTCGTTGGCAAGAGTCGTCCATCGTAGCAGTGGTCAAGGCCATCGCCACAGACTACCATCTCGAATGCCGATAGGGTCTTGATGCTTCGATATTCGATGACAATGCCGTGTTTTCGCTTCCCCTTCACATAGTTGAATAGAAAATTTGTGTTTCCCGTGTATAGCGATGGCGGATCGCCGCCAAACAAGTCCTCTCCTGGGAATGCCCTGTAATCGGCGTCGTCATCGTTGAGATACGATAGCGAATTGTCGTGGTTCATCGTCAATAGTCGAATCGCCTGGACGTGGAGCGGTGAGGTATCCCTCCAGGTGAAATAGAAGAAGAACTTCTTGGATTGCGCCTTCTTTCTTATGCGGATGGACTGATGGTCGTAGGTAAACGACTCGCCTTTCATGGTGGCTGGCGCTTCAAATCCAATCTTGCTTCTTGATGGCGCTGGAGGTGGTTCGATGGTTATGCTGTTCCAATGGATGACGTATCCGATGCGATCGGCTGGCAACAAACCGGCAATGGGATTACCCGTCAGTACATTCACCGGCGTCAGGTGACCTTGGTAATAAGAGTTGAGGGTGCCATCGGGATTGTAGAGGCTGGTCTGAATACCAGTCGCCATGTCTATAAAGCCGACGTTTACACCATTGACGACAGTCCACATGGAATTTCCATCCTTGCCAAGAATGGAGTAAATCCGAAACGTTGGCAGGCCATAATCCACGACCATGACACACTGATTGCCCAGCTCATCGAACAGCGTGGCACGCATGGAATTGTCGTCATAATAGGTGCCATGCGCAGCCTTGAGCAGATTCAAGACATCCATGTTGATTCCCGGCGGGGTATGGGTGGGTTGGGGCATGCTCACTGGCAGGGTGAGTGTCGCTTGGGGCGCTGGGCCGAATCTGGCGTTACCGGTCTGATTTGCAGTGAGGGTACAGACTCCGGTTCCCACAAAGTTCACGACATTACCGGTCACCTTGCAGACATCGGGTGTCGTGCTGGCGAACACCACGGGATTGCCCGAGTCGCCGCTGCCCGTGATGCTCAGTAAGGCTTCATGGCCAAAAGTGCCATTCTCTGGGTTGACTGAAAAGCCGGAAATGCTCTGAGGGGTGTTGATCCTGACTGGTAGGGTCAGTATTGCCTGGGGTGCCGGGTTGTAAAGGGTGTTTCCGGCCTGATCGGCGGTGACGATACAAGTGCCTATCGCCAGGAAATTCACGGCATTTCCGGCCACCGCGCAGACATCGGGCGTCATGCTCCCAAAGGTGACAGCCAGCCCGGAGTTCGCAATGGCGATCAGGGTGTCGCTGCCGTCAATGATGCCATCGGGAAAATTGGCTCTGAAACCAGATATGGCCTGTGTGATTTTGGCGCTCACGATCAACGTGATGATGGTCTGGGGTGCCGGGTGGAAATGGGCGTTGCCTGCCTGGTTCGCGGTCAGAACACAGCGCCCAGGTGCCAGGAAGGTCACGA
>JBAXSA010000551.1:0-2035 GCA_037130945.1 Pseudomonadota bacterium
GTCTTCACCTGCAATGGCAAAACGTTTCAATTTGCCACCCTGATCTTCAACCGCGATCTGGTCAAAAACCCCTTCGCTGCCGCGAGTAATTGCGGGACAGGCTACGAGATCACCCTGACGCCCTCCACCGAGGACATCGATGCCAATCTGCCCATTCCTGGCTATCTTCCCTAACGGCCAGTGGCTCAAGTGACGATGATGAAAGTAAAAAGCCCCCTTGCCGCGTTTTCATTGGGGCTTTGGGTGGCCAATGCCCCTGTCGCCGCCCATACCTTTACCTTCACACTGGGGCCGGCGGCGGGGGCGACGGATTACTATGGGGTGATTTGTTCCACCGATTCCGGTGCGAGTACCGATCATCTGCTGCTACAGATTCGATCCGACACGCCGAACGGGCCACTGGTCAGTGCCCAGGTGCGGAAAGGCGCCATCGCCACCAATACCACCGATCCGGTCAGTGGCGACGCGGAATACAGTCCGGCCTCGCAAACCCGGGGCGGCGATGGGTTATACGATGTGACGATCAATAAAACCGGCCCGGGCGCAGTGGTTTATACCGTGGTGGTGCATTGCCTGGACGCAAGCGGCACGATTCATACCGGCACCGATGGCGTGGTCTATCAGGATCAGTAGTGATTCTTCTCTCCCGATGGGCGTTGCTCGGCATGCTGGGCGTGGGCGTGGTCGGCTGCGCGCCAGTGGCACCCTGGGAACGGGGCACGCTTGCCAAACCCCACATGGCCGTTGATCCGGCTCCCCTGCAAAGCGCCTTGCGCGCCCATGTTCAGGGCAGCCGCGAAGCCTCCGCCGGGGCAAGTGCCACGGGGGGCGGGGGCTGTGGTTGTTACTAATGCGGCCCCATCGTCCCTGCAGGCACTCACCGCTGCTGCCTTGTTGTTGCCGGGGTTGACCTGTCCACCCGCCCGGGCGGACGAGGGCAATGATGTGGCGTTCCAGTACGGACGCTACCAGGAAGGGGATAGAAAGCTCTTTTCGGTGCCCAATAGCCTAAAACCCATTGCGGTGGATAGTCTTCGGGGGGTCTCACGAATCACTCTGGGCGACGAAAACGAGCTGACCGTTAGCTTTTCCCAGGATACCTGGTCAGGTGCCACGCCCATCACCACCGCGCCCCTGACCCTGGGTGGTAACCGGCCCATTCAGACAGGCCCTCCGGGTCAGCTCATCACCGTGGGCGCTTCCCCCATGATCAACGGCCGGATTCTGCTGGATCGCCAATTCCAGCCGATCCAGATTGACCCCTCGACAGGCAAGCCCATCGGACAAGACCAACGGGTTCACACCCTGTCCAGCGCCTCCCCAGAAACCCGGCGGCAACTGGATGTTCAGCTAACCCATCGGATTGACTCGGGCCGCTGGGAACTGGGAGGCGGGGCGTCCTCGGAACGGGATTACGAGTCCCGGTTTGTCAGTCTGGGCCGCCGCTGGGATCTCAACCAGAACCTCACCACGCTGAGTCTGGCCTTGAGCCATACCCAAAGCGATACCGCAGCAACCCTGGATCACGACGCCGCTCCCTATATCACCAAGACCGCCTACCTAGGCCAGATCGACCAGACCGGTGCCGCCCAGATACTGCGCGGCCATCGCCGGGACTGGGGCGCTTCCGCTGGTCTCACTCAGGTGCTTGCCAAGGGCACGCTTCTTGATGCCAGCGTGGGGTTTACCCACGACAGTGGCTATTTGGCCAACCCTTACAAGGTCATGTCGGTGGTTTTCGCGGATCCCGCCTCTCTGGACGCGGCATCGGGCGTGATGACCGGGGATGTCCAGGCCCTCCTGGAACAACGACCCAAGGTTCGCAACCAATGGACGCTGGGCGGCCGGATCGTCCAGTATGTCCCATCCATGGACGCCGCCCTGCATCTGGGTTATCAGTTTCATCACGACGACTGGGGCGTGAATGCCCACACCGTTGAAGCCGATTGGGGTCAACTCTTGGGGAATGGCTGGGTGTTAACGCCCCGCCTGCGCTATTACTCCCAGAGCGCCGCCGATTTCTACAGCTCCTACC
>JBAXSA010000552.1:0-2026 GCA_037130945.1 Pseudomonadota bacterium
TAATCTCACTAAAGCTCAAGCAGCATAGGGAGCATTACCTGTAGCGCACTATCGATCATTTTTTAGAATGCGCATCATGCCTTGTCGGGTCGTGGGAAAATCGCCCACCCTTCTAACTATGCCCAGCATGACGCCAAATTCTTCGCGCCTGGCGGTCGAGGGGGATATCTGCACATCCATGTTGACCTTGACCTTCTTGCCATCGAGAGGCGCAGTGTAGATGAGTGCTTCGAGATCGTTGACGTTCTTCCCGGTTTGTTCGATGCTGAGGATCGGCGTGCCGGCACTGACCCACGTATTTTCGGATAGGCGAATCTCCAGGATGCGACCGTTGTAGGGGCTGTGAACCAGGGAAGAATCTCTGGCGTTGTGTATCTGGCTGGCCAGGTTACGGCTGGTTTCCAATATCTGAATATCCATCGCGGCGAGCTCATTCTGGATTTGCTTGCGAGCATCGATGCGATTCACCTCGATTTTCAGAAGTTCGTTGCGGTTGTTGTTGATCTCCTGCTGCAGGTTGGCGTGTTCAATCTTTGTGGCGAGCCCTGTCTGCCGAGTGATTAGGCCCTGCGCCAGAAGCTTGGCCTGGGACTGGATTCTGGCTTCCAGTATGCCAAGGCGCTCCTCCCCTGTACGGATGCTGCTATCCAGGTTTTTTTCCGATTTCAGCAGATGGGCGCTTTGCTGTTGAACGCTCAACAGGTTGATGTTTTTAAGTTTTTCATCCTGCGCCTTCAATTCGTGCAGTTTGGCCTCGATGTTTTTGATCTGTTTTAACGCATCATTGTTTTCGAGTCGCGCGATCATCTGGCCTTCGCGCACGGTATCGCCAACATCCACTGAAATGTCGGCGACCCGTCCCGCTCCCGGCGCGATAATTTCGCTCACGCCGCTCGGGCGGATCAGGATGCAGGTGCCGTTGACTTTGGACGGGATGCTACCGAAAATGCCCCAGCCGATGGCTACGACCGCCAGGCCGCAGAAAGCCAGCAGCGCCACCCAGCCCCTGGATGAAGTCACCTGCATCAGCATGTCGAGCTGTTCAGGAGACGACAGCCGTTCCAGGGATACCTTGCGGAAGATTGGATTGTCGGCCATGGTTTGGTAGTAACTCAGATTATAACGACGTGAAGTATATATCGTCCTGATCGAAGGCGAATGGTGGGTTTACCACTATTGGGGTAGGGGTCGCGTCGGTTGCGGCCACAGCCATATCCGGAATTCCACGAGTTCATGTAGAATATCATTTTTGTGGTCATGCTCGGGTGTTGAGAAGGTTGCCGCGTGTGATTTCCTGCATGAGGTTTTATCCATGACACCGATAGCGATTGTTGGCATGAGCACCATGCTGCCAGACGCGCCCGAAACGGGATCATTCTGGCGCAACGTTCTTGCAAGACGCGATTCGATGTCCGATGTACCCGCATCGCACTGGCTGATTGAAGATTATTTTGACCCCAATCCTGCCGCGCCGGACAAGACATACGCGAAACGGGGCGGGTTTCTGGGTTCGGTGCCATTTGATCCCATGGCGTTCGGCATTCCTCCGAACCTGCTTCCCTCGACGGATAGTACGCAGCTGCTTGCTTTACTCGTAGCCAAACGGGTGTTGGACGAAGCATCGCATGGACAACTCGACAAGATGAATCCGGAACGGATCAGCGTGATTCTGGGTGCGACAAGCGCGCAGGAACTCGTGGTGGAGATGGGGGCGAGGCTGCAACGGCCCATCTGGGCACAAGCGTTGCGGGAGCATGGGTACGACGAAGCCGAAATCGATGCGGTTTGCTCACGCATTGCAAGTCTCTACGTGCCGTTTGTAGAGAGTACATTCCCCGGATTGCTGGGTAATTTGATAGCGGGGCGCATCGCCAACCGATTCAATCTGGGTGGAACGAATTGTGTTACGGATGCGGCTTGCGCAAGTTCGCTTGCGGCGCTTTCAATGGGGCTGGCGGAACTCGAGTTGGGGCATGCGGATCTGGTTGTCACGGGTGGGGTCGATGCCATGAACGACCCGTTGATG
>JBAXSA010000553.1:0-2025 GCA_037130945.1 Pseudomonadota bacterium
CTGTTCGGCGGCAATCTTGGTGGCAACCATCGTTGCCTCAAATTCTGCCTTTTGAATGGCCGAACCAAACGCCTGAAGCGCGCCAACGACCCCCGGAAAGGGCAAACAGCACCTCACTCCCGGAACCGGCAAGATCAATGGCAGCTCTGGCCGCCTGCCAGAGTAACTCAGCCAGTTCGGCTGCATTTGGGTTGGGCCCCACCTCCACCACATGAACCGCATCCCGATTCGGGAGATATCCAGGATATTGGGAGCATAGCGCGTCCCAGGACATGCCTGCATCGAATACCTCAGCGTCCCAATAATATCGGGCACGGGGGCTTTCCAGAACAACCCAGGCTGCTGGCAGCCTAATCTCTCTCTTGGCAAGCCACCAGACGAGTTCTGTAAAAGATGCTGGATTGGGACCCAAAGTTACCAAGGGGATCAGAACGGTTCCAGCTCGCATGGGTATGACATTCCCAATAATTGCAGTAGAGGATGAGTTTCGTGGCATAGACCAGATATATTAGCGACAACAAGCGGATCAATCGGTCGGCTCAAACCTGGCATCGATGATTGCCATAGCTCATCCTTTGGGGTTTGATGCAAGCTTAGAATCAGGATACCTGAAGCAACATTGCCCGAGCCAGCAGTGCCATAAGATAAAACAGATAATGGGGACGTTCCAAAATGAAGGAGGTTTCCATGAATACCCCATTACCACTGGTGGCAGTTGCCGATATACACGGCCACTTGACGCAACTCAATGCCTTAGTAGCCTGGTTGGATACCAACCTTGGCCCACATGTGCTGATCCCGCTCGGCGATTATTGTGACAATGGGCCCGATGTGCCTGGTCTGCTGGAACGGCTTATCGACTTGCGTCTGGAGCGTGGCGACCGGATGCGGCCAATCCTGGGAAACCATGATCTGGCTTGTCTGCGGGCTCTGGAGGATGATTTCTGGTTTAATCGGTGGGGTACCCGTTACTGGAACCCAGGCGGTGCTACACCGGAATTTTATGGTGCCCAAGACGCAAGAAGTTTTCGTGCCCGGTTCCCGTCCCATCATCGAAACTTTCTCGCTTCCTTGCCCTGGGTTTTAGAACTGGATGGTCATGTGTTCGTCCACGCCGGATTGCATCCTGGATCGATCAAACCCCAAATCGATTCCCTAACACGGCGCGAATTGCCTTCGGTGAGAGAGTTATTGCCTCCGCCGATCAGGGATAAGTCTTTGGCCACGGTTTGCGACCCCAACTGGGATCGATTTGTGGTCAGTGCTCACCATGGCACTTTGCCAAACCCATGGTTTCTGGGGCCAAATCGCATCTGCTTGCGAGCGGAGATTGAACACACGGGTCGGCTCCACGCCGCGATTCTCCCTGCTGGACGTTTTTTGACTGTCGACCCACAGGGTCATGTCAACGAGTCTGCCGCGCCGATAAATTTAGCTGGAGCCTGGCGTATCGGTTCTCCGGAAGTTTTGGGTCAGCGGCGGCTGTTCCCACTATCCATGCACAACCAGAGCGGTCCCAAATTCACAACCTTGGGTGCAGCACTACATTCCGGACAGGCGGCAGTTCGTGATCAAGGCGGAGTGCGTGATCTGCGAATCGAGAACCGAGGCCCGTTGCCTATTCTTTGTTTGGAAGGCGAACTTTTGAAAGGGGGACGCCAGGATCGGGTACTCGACCGTCCGGCCTGGATCGGCCCGGGTGAGGACTTGGCATTGGCGGTTTCATGTGTCGAACAGGGGCGTTGGCATGGACAGGCAACGGATTTTCGTGCGGCTTCCGTGATGGTCGATCCGGCCCTGCGCTCCGCACGCCTGTCAGCCGAAAGTGAATCTGCTCGTCAGCAGACTACTTGGGAACGGGTGGCCGAGAGGCGACGTGCCTCTGGTCTTACCGATCCTGCCGGTTCACTGGTGGAGGACCGGTGCCTGCGCCCACGCCGACTCTCCGCAAAGGCGTGAATGTCCTTTTCACCGGAACGGAGGAAATCCAGAAAGTCCACGCCCATGTATTTGCAGGTTTGGCAG
>JBAXSA010000554.1:0-2021 GCA_037130945.1 Pseudomonadota bacterium
AATGCATTATACTGTATTTTAATGATTTTTTAGTCACGCCAGAAACAAAAGAACCGGTGTCGATTGGACCGACGAGTTTCTGCTCAAGGTCTCCGAGTTGAGCGGCAAACCGATCCCCGCCAGCCTGACCAAGGAACGCGGGCGACTGCTCGACATGATGGCCGACTCGCACGCCTGGCTGCACGGCAAGAAATTCGCGTTGTATGGCGACCCGGATTTTGTCATGGGTCTGACCCAATTTCTCATGGAACTGGGTGCCGAGCCGACCCATATCGTCTGTCACAATGGTTCCAAACGCTGGGACAAGGCCATGAAAAAGGTGTTAGAGGCCTCGCCCTTCGGGGCCAATGCCAAGCTTTATCCGGGGCGTGATCTTTGGCACTTGCGTAGTCTCTGCTTTACCGACAAGCCGGATTTTCTGATCGGCAACAGCTACGGAAAATACATCCAGCGCGACACCCTGCACAAGGGCCCAGCGTTCGAGGTGCCGCTGATCCGTCTGGGTTTTCCGATCTTTGACCGCCATCACCTGCACCGCCAAACTACGCTTGGCTACGAGGGCGCGATGAACATCCTCACCACCCTGGTCAACACGGTGCTGGCAAGGCTCGACGACGAGACGCGCAGTATGGCCACCACCGACTTCAACCACGATCTGGTTCGCTAATCAATGGCCAACATCATGATCCGTCAAAACGCTGCGGGCGGGTACGTCTTTTACCTGCCGAAACGCGATCTCGAAGACGCTATTGTCTCGATGGAGTTCGACACGCCGGGCCAATGGGGTGGCGAGATCAAACTCAACAACGGCGGCAGCTATTACATCGAACCCCAGGCCAAACCGGCCCGTCTGCCGTACTCGTGCCGTGCCCGGCGGCTCGACGCAGCCGAATGACCCATGACATGACATCAACGAGGAGACTCCCATGGCAATGAAGATCATCCAGGCGGAATGCACCTCCTGTGGGGACTGCAAGCCCGTCTGCCCTACTGATTCGATCATCAGCAAGGGCGGCCTTTATAAAATCAAGGCGGATACCTGTACCGAGTGTGACGGTCATGCCGATGCACCCCAGTGCCTCAGCGCCTGTCCAGCGGGCGAAGCCTGTATTGTGTACATCTGAGAGAGGAGGTTGGCCATGTCGAACCCCATCAGCCGCGAGGCGGCCTTGCCGGGCAGCGACCTGCCGCCCCTGGAGCCCTACGACGAGGGCGACCTGCCGGGTTCAGTGCGGGTAGCCATGGCGTCCAACAGTGGCGAAAACCTCGACGGCCATTTTGGCACCTGTGAGCGATTCCTGATCTACCAGGTATCGCCCACGGCGCTGCGGCTACTTGCGTTACGGCCGACGCTGGAAGCCGATGCTGCTAAGGATCGCAACGCGGCGCGGGCCGAGCTGATTCAGGACTGTCAACTGGTTTATGTGCAGTCGATTGGCGGCCCGGCGGCGGCCAAGGTGGTTCGGGCTGGCGTTCACCCCATCAAGCTACCCGCAGGAGGTGCGGCGCGTGAGACATTGACGCGGCTTCAGGCCTCATTGAGGTATCCACCGCCGTGGCTGGCGCGTGTCATGGGTGTCGAAGCCGCCTCGCTGGCACCCTTTCGTGAACTCGCCGAGGCCGAAGCTGCATGATCAACCCCCAGACAATCGGCCAAGTGCTGACGCTGATGGCACGGGATGCCGGAAGTACGCTTCTCGATCTGGAATTGGCAGCCCATTTGCGGGAAGCATGCCCTGGCATCTCTATGACGGTATGCAGCGAGGATGACATACCGCCACACCTGACGGCAGCAGCCAGCAACGCGGTCTGCGCGCTTTATTACGTCGATGGCCGGGGACATTGCCACACCCTGACGACCGATGCCGAGGCGGCCACCGGCCTTGTCGTAGCCCGGCGAGGTGACGACGCATGATGACAGATCCCACCTTACGCGCATTGGGCGAAGCCTGTGCCGGTATAGCGGTTTCCCAGGGGCCGGCGGCGTTGGCGCGAGAATTGGCGCGCATTGCGCCAGAGTA
>JBAXSA010000555.1:0-2015 GCA_037130945.1 Pseudomonadota bacterium
GCGTCGAATCCCCCTTGACCTGGCTCACCCAGTTCTCGAGCGGGGCCATCCATGATTTCGCCCGGTCACTCGACGCAGTCGCCTTGAAGCTCAGACAACTTCCGGAAAACCCGCCCTTGTTGCTCGGCCAATTCATTGGCCTGCACGACAAGGTCGGCCAGCTCATCGAATTCATGAAAGACCGCGATGCCCATTCTGGTGTCGCCGGAATTGAAAACATCGATCTATTCGAAATCACACAGGAGACCAGCATGAAAACCATCGACGGAGAATTGACCAATCTCACACCAAATCAGGAGGCAATGTAATGAGATATAGCAGTGATTGTAGAAATCTACCAGGCTATGGCGACGAAATCACCTGGTCACCATTCGTCAGTTATCCCGATGATGACATTGATGAAGAAGACGAAGACACCTCGGATTCCAATGATGAAGAGGTAGATTCGGATGATGAAACCAACGAAACCGATGAGGAGAATCTCTAATGTTACCAATCATTTCCGCCGAACAGCGTATTCATGAGCGCCGCAGCGCCAAAATTTGCATGGTTGGCGTCCCTGGTGTTGGCAAGACCACCCAGCTCAAGACACTTCCGCACGAGAAGACCCTGTTCATCGACTGCGAGGCAGGTGACCTGTCAGTGACAGACTGGCCAGGCGATTGCGTCCGTCCCCGTACCTGGAGCGAGTTCCGTGATTTGGTCGTTTTCCTCGCCGGCCCCATGCACACCATCCAGGCGAACCAACCCTTTTCCGAGGAGCACTATCAGCATGTTATCACCAAGTACGGAGATCCAGTACAGCTAACAAAGTACGAATATTATTTCGTCGATTCGCTGACGGTTCTTTCACGCATGTGTTTCACCTGGTGCAAGACTCAGCCTCAGGCGTACTCCGAGAAAACCGGCAAACCTGACACTCGCGGCGCCTATGGTTTACTGGGCCAGGAGATGATTACGGCCCTTACGCACCTGCAACACGTCCGGGATAAGCACGTCGTGTACGTCGCCATTCTCGAGGAAAAGACTGACGAGTTCAACCGTAAAACACAGCAATTACAGATGGAGGGTAGCAAGACCGCATTGGAACTCCCCGGTGTTCTCGATGTGGTGTTGACCCTGGCCATTCTGAAGGCTGACGACGGTACCACCTATCGCGGTTTTGTTTGCCGTCCCGACAACACCTTTGGCTATCCCAGCAAGGATCGCTCCGGTCGTCTCGAACCCGTCGAGGAACCGCACCTCGGCAAAATCATCCAGAAATGCCTTGGCACCAGCCAGGCCTAATTTTATCACAGAGGAGTAATACATCATGAGTAACGCCTGGAACAACTTTGAAGATGCTGAACAGCAACAGGAATTCGGCAACATCCCGGCAGACACCCTTGTTAAGGTGTGCCTCAAAATCCGTCCCGGCGGGTATGACAACGAGGCCATGGGATTTTCCGGTGGTTGGGCAACTACAAACCCGGCTACTGGCTCGATCTACCTCGACTGCGAGTATGTCGTTGTCGTAGGTCCGTATGTCAAGCGGAGAATGTGGAGCAAGCTCGGTCTGCACTCACCAAAAGGCCCAAACTGGGCACAGATGGGCCGCAGCACCATCCGCGCCATTCTCAATAGCGCCAGGGGATTTAGTCCTAAGGACAATCGTCCGGAAGCCGTCAAGGCTCGTTGCATCAGGGGCTTTGGCGACCTCAACGGGCTGGAGTTTGTAGTCCGCGTTGGCATCGAGAAAGACCAGCGAGGGGATGACCGCAACTGTATGGTTCAGGTCATCGAGCCCAATCACAAGGACTACGCCGCTGTGATGGCTGGCGCAGCACCCTCACCGGCAAGCTCGTCGTCTCCGGCTGCACCGGGCAGGCCCACCGGCAAACCTGTTTGGGCGTGATGCCACGGCGTTTTTCTAAAGGTACCGGTTCCTGGGGGAAACCCCGGGGCCGGGTACGACTGGATCTCATCGACGCATTTTACCGTACTTCGGAGCACAGCATGATTGATAGCACATCCCG
>JBAXSA010000556.1:0-2012 GCA_037130945.1 Pseudomonadota bacterium
TCTCGCCCGAGCCGTCCCTCGAGCCATCGTCGACCAGGAGGATCTCCAGCGATGTCAGCGGCTGTCCGGCAAGGCTGCGAAGACAGCGATCCAGAAACCTGGCCACATCAAAGACCGGCACCACCAGGCTTAAAAGCGGGCCGGGTGTGCGCTGGCCCACCGCCCTGCCGCCGTTCGTCCGGTCGAGCCAATGAAAATGATCCGCAGCCTGCCGGCTGGTTTCATACAGGGTCAAACTGTCCACATGGGATTCCTGGTACTCACCGAATAGAACCCGCATGGGACGAGAGGCCTGGATGGCCTCCAGGAATTCCCTGTTGGCATGACCCAGGCCGACACCCACCACCCCCAGCCGGCCGGCATGATGGCACATAGCCTCCAGGCCACGGGCAGACGAATCCAGAATATGCACATTCTGGAGATTCGTGCGCGCCAGGGAATCCCTGAAGCAGATCAGCCGTGTGCTGTCCGGTTCGACAACAAACAGAGAGGCCCCCGGATTCATCCGCGCGAAAAGCAACGGATAAAGACCCGACCCAGCCCCGAACAGAAAGCTCGATGTGCCGGGCTCCGCCGTCCAGATATAGGGGCCATGCTCATGGCCAAGCCATCTGTCCCGATCCTGCTGGATACTGTCCTCGGATGTCAGGGGGGAAAGTTTCTCAAGGACTTCGCGGATCATAATGCTGCATCTCATCCCGCCCCGAAATAACTACGCATCAAACATCTCATCGTTACGCCAGCATAACCCTGCCTGACAATAAACCCTCCCAGGGACAGCACCGGTTTTTTGCCTAACGAGAGATTGACCAAAAGCGACGCACCCCCGCTCGCCAACAACGCACCCAACAGGCTGTGCCGAAGATCCTGGCGGTTCTGGGCCAGATAGCGGTCGACCCACAAGCGGGGAACGGCCGATAAAAAGAGTTGGCAGGCCTCGCTAAAAAAGGCCACCCGTCGTGTTGGCTGGATCATGGTGCCGCACCACCAGACCAGCCTGAACAACCCCCGGAGCGCCGCCCCACCCTGCTCGGCGGTCACCTCACAAGCCTTCAGGTCGTCGATGGCCCGTGTTGCCACCTTGAGTACGTCAAAACGCCGCTGGCTTTTTTCATCGGTGAGCTTGCCGGGCCGATTGACCCTGTACCAGTAGTAGGGAATATCCAGGAGACCGATCCGGTTGGCTCGCACCAGTGCCCGGAAATGAACGGGTGGATCCTCGAACAAAAGTCCCTCGGGGAATGCCAGTTGCTGGTCGATAAAAAACCGCCGTCTGATCAGGCGATAATTGGCATTGGGTTCCAGTGCGAGTAACTCGGGGTGTTGGCAAGCCGTGAGGGTGCGATAGGGCAGCCCATCCAACAAATGATCCCAAAACCCCCGATCATAGAATGGCGTGACGGCTTGGGTTTGCGAGTCAAACACCAGCGAGCGTCCCAGCACGACATCGCAGTCCTCGTCACAGGCGTATTGCAGCAGACGCCGGAGTCCACCCGGCAGGATAAAATCGTCGCTGTCGAGAAAGCCGATGTAGTCGCCCCGTGCAAGGCTCGCGCCCAGATTCCTGACCGCCGACAGGCCACGATTGTCCTGGCGCAAAAACAACGTCTCCGGCCAGACCCCCGATGCCATGAGGGTTTTTATCACTGCCACGGAACCGTCCTGGGAACCATCGTCGATCACAATCAGCTCGAGCGCGACATCCACTGCATTGGCAAGAATCGACAACAGGCAGTCCGCGACATAGGTCTCGACATTGAAGACCGGCACTATCACCGAGACACGAGGCACCCCGATTCCATCGGTGCGCCTCGTGTCCAAGAGTACCTCGAAAGGATTGGAACCCGCCGGCACCTAGTGGGTACTAAAACGATCCATCTGAAAGAGGGTATCGCTGTTGCCTGGCACAGTGATCTGGTGCAGCCACACCGCCAAGGGGTGTTGAGTGTCGGTGCCCATGTAAAGCTCTGGAATAAAGAGCGTCTGCTGACTGGGATCGTAGGGATAGAGCC
>JBAXSA010000557.1:0-2011 GCA_037130945.1 Pseudomonadota bacterium
ATGGCAGGCAGCTACTGACGGCCCTGGGTGATGCTTATGGCCAGGGTGACGACAAAGCGCGGTATCGAACCTTGCAGCGTGATCTGGATGCGTTGGTGAAAACCGGGCGGATCAAGGTGGTCAATCCCGGCGGCAGGCCGTTACGCTACCAGCGGATTGGCACCGACCTGGACGATGACCCCCTGGTGATGCAGTACACCTTGGATCAGGTTCAAAAGCTGGTCATTGACGCCGTACCACAACGTCGACTTGAACGGTTGTGGCAGCAGTTACTGACGGGTGCGGGTGGTGACAAAAAAATCACTGGCCCGGTGCTTGACGAGACGCGCCTGCGGATCGTCTCAGAGACCCTGCGCTTGCAGCCTGCGGATGTCCACGAAGGGGTGCTCCATGCAGTGATTGACGCACTGGTGCAGCGCTGCGCTCTGAAGGTCGGCTACCGTGATGCTCAAGGCAAGATCACTCATCCCCAGTTACACCCCCAGGCACTGGTGCAGCGCGGACCCATCCCCTACCTGTTCGTCCTGAAGAACGACGAAGAGGAACCGGTGCGTACCTACGCCCTGCACCGTATGACTTCAGCCAAGGCGCTGCCGGACATCCCCGCTCGAAAGGCGGAGGGGTTCGATCTGAGCGAGGCCATCGCCAACGGTCAGGTGGATTTTGTCCCCGAGGATCAGGACAACCACATCGATTTGGTGCTGCGAGTGCGTGGCTATGTGGCCACGCTACTCGAGGTCTGTTACCTATCCGAAAAACAGGAGATTGAAGACGAACCCAAGGGTTCCGACTTCGAGTCCTTAGTGCGCGCCACCGTCATCGAGTCGGGCCAACTGCTGCGCTGGCTACTCGGATGCGGGGACAAAGTCGAAGTGGTGGAACCGGCCGAGTTGCGTCACATGGTGGCGGTGCAGGCGGCTAAGATGGCCAGGCTTTACGGAAACACAGGCGCAAAAGGGTCTAATTCAGACGCTACGCAGTGAGATAAAACCCAAGATTGGAAAGACGTCAGGATGTCGGAGGCAAGGACAAGAAATCTTCCGGTGTAATGGCTGAAATGGGTGATCCGGAAAAATCGCGGCCATTACGGGTCAGAATGTAGTCTGCGCCGCACGCCACGGCTGCCGAGGCTTGCAAGGCATCCTCAAAATCGGGCATTGGCCAACCCAGAGCATGTAGCGCGTCATCGTGACCCGTAGTCGCAACCTTTGCCCAGGTCAGCAAATCCGTCACGAATGCACGCGCCTGGCTAGCCGATTGTTGACGCTCAATCAAATAGGACAAAGTCGCCACCGAATGCCAGGCCAGCCATGCCTCATGTGACTTGCCGCAACTGGCAATCAGGGTTGATGATGCCGGTTCGCCGGGGCGCTGGAATACCACATCGAGAAGGATGTTGATATCGAATAGCAAACGCATGATCGTTTCAGCGCATATGCTTCTTCAATACGTCAGCCAGTCGCGTTTCGTTATTTGAATCGGCCTCCGTGGTATCCCGCAAACTGCCACGCCAGCGCGAAACCCAACGCTCAGCATTATTCGGCAATTGCGATTCAGGCACCAAAGCCTTTTCCAGAACTTCCCGTACCA
Organism: Pseudomonadota bacterium; assembly: GCA_037130945.1. Lineage (GTDB taxonomy): Bacteria > Pseudomonadota > Gammaproteobacteria > Chromatiales > Chromatiaceae > JBAXSA01. The sequence goes on from JBAXSA010000557.1 coordinate 1,591, forward strand.
AAACCGACTGATGCACGCGACGCCGTACACTTACCTCTCGCAAAGCGGTATCTAGTTCATCGGGTATTTCGAGAGTCAGCAGACTCATGGTTCGCTCCTAAAATTGCGTAAACTATTTCCGATCCGTGACTTCCCAGCACGGTAGATCCTCCGTATGGTCTGGTATGAGCGAGATTGCCAATGCGTCCGGCATCACGCGAGAAGCCCTATACAAAGCTCTTCGCGCGGGTGCTAGTCCGCGTTCCGATACCATTAGCCGTGTTTGCGCGGCATTGGGCGTTAAGCTGGTGGCTCAAGCCGCGTGAAAAACTTTTCGGGTAATGTGCAATGTGCCTCGCCAGTTAATGGAGAAGGGCTGGATAAAACCAGCCATTCTTTTACCTCATGGTCAACTATTATCTACAAAAATGACGTTGGGCAT
>JBAXSA010000558.1:0-2002 GCA_037130945.1 Pseudomonadota bacterium
CCCATCGAAGCCTTGCATACGAGCCAGTCTGACGCGTTCCCGTGCGGACGGAAACCCGATCCGCGACACGTTTGCCCCCAAGGCAAATGGAAGGCGCCTTGTGTGGAATATGGGGTCGTGAACTGATGCGCGACGCAGTAATCAGGAGTCAGAGTTCAGCAGGTTCCATCTATACACGCCCTGGCTTGTCGACAGCCACCTCGTGTATCCAGCATGATTATCCTTCATTCCTGACTTCTGACCTATGTAAAGCCGCTTGCTTTACGTGCCAAAATAGGTTTACATGCACGCATGACTGGTTGGGCAAACATTGAAAGATACCTGGAAGCCACGCTGGGCGAACGCCCGGTTCTGCATTCCATGCCCACGGAACAGACCCGCCGGCTTCCCCTACTCCTCCGTTCACGATACGAGATGGCCACCACGACCGTGCTGGGCCGTGTACTCACCTTAGCCCGGGACCAGGCACCCGAAGGAGCATCTCCGGCCGAATATGCAGGGCATCTGAACATGCTGCAGGAGGTGTTCGGTCCTGATGTCACGCTTGTGTTGCAGGCGCTCGCGGGCGCTCGTCGTGCGCGGCTGGTTCAGGCAGGTATCCCCTTTATCTTGCCCGAACGCCAACTTTTTCTGCCCATGCTGGCAACCGATCTGCGGGAGCGTAACCCGCGCGTCCGGAAGGCCCGGATCGGAGCCCTTACGCTGACGGCCCAACTGGTTTTGCTACGCCATCTGCTTGGCTATGAGACCGTAGGGCGCTCATTGCGCGCGCTGGCCGTCGATCTTGGTTATTCCGCCATGACACTCTCAAACGTGGCCGATGAACTGGTCGCCAGTCAGTTGTGCCGGGTTGAAATCAGCGGCCGGCGCCGCATGCTGGAGTTTAATGGCGCCAAACCGGAGTTGTGGGAACGCAGCCAGAACCTGCTGCGTTCGCCCGCACGATGGACCCGCTGGATTCGCCTACCAACGCCGGCTGTGCCAAAGGACTGGTGCCTGGCGGGCGTATCGGCCCTCGCACAGATGACCCTACTCGCGGACGACTTGCACCCCACCTACGCGCTGCGTGACCGCACGCTTGCCCAACTGACGGCCCAAGGCACCGTGGTGGAAGTACAAGACGCCGAAGAAGCGACAGCCCGCATCGAAGGTTGGGGGTACGACCCTCGCTTACTGACCCGCGAGCCGACTATAGACCGGTTGTCGCTCTATCTCAGCCAACGCGGCACCACCGACGAACGAATAGCCAAGGCCATCCGGCAGACATTGGAGAGTATCCCATGGTGAAAGGGCTTGATCGTTTCCGGCAACACTTCCGCGGTTCTGAGGATGCCTTTGTTATTATCGGTGGCGCAGCCTGTGACGCGTGGCTTTCGACGCGCGGCGCCCAGTTCCGGATCACGCGCGATCTCGACATTGTGCTCATCGTGGAGGCGGTAAATGACGCCTTCATTGCCAAACTGTGGAGTTTTGTTAAAGCCGGCCGATACCAGAAACGGGAACGAGCCGATGGCAAGCAAGTCTTCTACCGTTTCCAGAAGCCGACCGAACCAGACTACCCTTCCATGCTGGAGTTGTTCTCGCGCCCACCAAATCAGGTCGTGCTGGATGCCGACAAAGCACTCACACCGATCCCCGCTGGCGAGGATGTGTCGAGTCTTTCGGCCATCATCCTGGATGAAGATTACTACCGCCTGATTATGAGTCAGCGCGAAGTCAGAGAGGGACTGCCAATGGTCGGTCCTGCGTGCCTGATCCCCCTAAAGATGCGCGCCTGGCTGGACCTGACTCGCCGATTGTCGGCGGGCGAACACGTCGACGCGGAAGACATCCGAAAACATCGCAACGACATCTTTCGTCTGGCCCTCTATTTGCCTGCAACATCGACTAACGCCCCCGTGAAAGGCATCGTGCGGGAGGATATGTTACGCTTCACGTCGACTTTCGACATCGCGCACCCCGAATGGCCAGCCGTGCTAGCCTCCCTTCGGGCGTCCGATGG
>JBAXSA010000559.1:0-2001 GCA_037130945.1 Pseudomonadota bacterium
GTTGTGGCCTGGCATCGACCTGGATTACACGCCAGGCGACGGCATTCTGCAAAGTACTTATCAACTGGCCCCGGGTGCCCGGCCCGAAAGCATCGAGCTTGACTACAACATTCCCCTGGCGATCACCCGGGATGGACAACTGCAATTGCACTTCGGGCACGGCATCCTGACCGAAAGCGCCCCCTTGGCCTGGCAGACGATTGGGGGCGAACAGCATCCCGTGGTGATCGCCTTCGAGCCGCGTGGCGAGAAACGGCTAGGATTCCGGCTAGGGGTCTATGACGCCACCCAACCGCTGACGATTGATCCCAATCTGAGCTGGACGACCTTCGCGGGCTCAACCAGCAACGATTACGGCACCGGCGTCGCCGTGGATTTTAGTAACGATGTCTATGTAGCAGGAACCAGCAGTGCCACTTGGGGAACCCCGGTCAAAGCTCACGCGGGGGGAGACGACATTGTCGTGGCAAAATTCAACGGCACCACCGGGGCCCTGATCTGGAACAGCTTTTTGGGCTCAGCCACGACCGACAAGGCGGGCGGTATCGCCGTGGACGGTGCCAAGGACGTCTATGTCACAGGTTCCAGTGACGCCACCTGGGGCGCGCCGATCAAACCCCATGCCGGCGGTAACGATATCCTGGTGGCCAAGCTGAACCCCACGGGCGCGCTCTTATGGCATACCTTTCTCGGCGGGACGGGTACCGATAACGGTAATCGCATCGCCATCGACGGTGCCGGCAAGGTCTATGTGGCGGGTACCAGCGATAGCACCTGGGGTGCCCCGGTCAGAGCCCACGCGGGAGGGCAGGACATTGCGGTGGCAAGTCTCGATACCGCCACTGGCGCGCTGAGCTGGAACACCTTTCTGGGCGCACCCGACAACGATTTGGGATTCGGCATTGCCGCAGGGGGCGGGCAGGTTTTTGTGTCGGGCGATAGTAGCAGCAACTGGGGAAGCCCGGTGAACGCGCATTCGGTGGATGCCGCCGGTTCTCCCAATCCCGACATCGTCGTAGCCCGGCTGGATGCCGCCACCGGCGCGTTGGGCTGGAATACCTTTATGGGATCCCTGGCCATTGATCATGGCAATGGCCTGGCCCTCGACTCATCAAATCACGCCTATGTCACCGGCTCCAGCAGCGCGACCTGGGGTAGTCCCATCAATCCCCATGCGGGAGGGGACGACATCGTGGTGGCCAGTCTTGATGTCAACGGGAGACTCTTGTGGAGTAGCTTCCTGGGCTCGGCGGTATCGACGGGTAGTGATATTGGGTATGGTATCGCCGTCAGCGGCGGCACTGTCTATATCACGGGGATTAGCGACAGCACCTGGGGCGCGCCGGTGAACCCCCATGCTGGTAACTCCGATATCTTCCTGGCTGAATTGGACAGCACCTCCGGGGGATTATGGGCGAATACCTTCCAGGGATCGGCTGGTGCCGATTCCGCTAGGGACATTGCCGTTGATGCCAACGGCGGCATCCGCATTGCCGGATCCAGCGATACCACATGGGGTACCCCGATCAATGCCTATGCGGGGCTTAACGACATTGTCGTGGCCAATTTCAATGTGCCCACCCTGCAATCCCAGACGATCACAAATTTCACGGCCGATGTGACGACGAGCCCCGCAACGCTTTCCGCCACCGCGACTTCCGGGCTGGCCATCACCTTCGGCAGTACAACCCCCACCATCTGCACGGTGGCGGGCAATCTCGTGAGTTTTCTGGCGGCGGGCAACTGTATCGTGACCGCCGATCAGGCAGGTAACATCACCACTCTGCCCGCCCCCCAGGTCACGCTCACCATTCCCATCAGCGCCAAGACTACCCAGACGATCTCGGGTTTTGCGGCTAATCCGACGAGCGCTGTGATAGGCGGCACTAGCACCCTGAGCGCCACCGCGAGTTCCGGACTGGCTGTCACCTTCGGCAGCACCACCCCCACCATCTGCACGGTGGCGGGCAATCTCGTGAGTTTTCTGGCGGCGGGCAACTG
>JBAXSA010000560.1:0-1999 GCA_037130945.1 Pseudomonadota bacterium
ATCAAGCGCATAGCCGGTGACAAAACACCCATCCCGATGCAACGGCCCGTCCTGGCCGTCGCCGACATCACCACTCACGTCATAGCGGATCAGTCAGGGGTCATCACATGGTTTATCCCCATCGTCTCGGCAGGGTGGCCGTCCACCATAGCTTGCGACCCTGCCAAAGATTTTCGCGTGGAATCATAAACGGGTCTTTGACCCGTATCCGGACTTTCAGTCCGTTATGCAAACCCACCGGCTTTTAGCCAGTGGTTGTTTAGTGTCCATCATCAGTCCGGCCTTTCTTGTCCGGTTTTTAAGATCCGGTGGCACCGTGTCCTCAAAACCCAATACCCCGATGCCCGCTGAATTTGCGCCATGGTATGCCATGGTATGCCATGGAAAGCTGAAAGAAATTGTTCCAGAGCCGTCCATTGTGGCGCAAATTCAATGAGCTTCGGGGATATGAGTCTTTTTGATTTGCACGGTAAATTGCGCACCACCGCCGTGGTTATCCGTGATCATGACCCTTGCCTGGTGCAGATCCGCCACCCGTTTGACGATGGACAATCCCAGCCCGCTGCCACTTTCGCCGCTGCCAAGGATACGAAAAAAACGGTCGAAAATACGCGTCTGATCTTCTGCTGCGATACCGGGCCCGGTATCGCTCACGGTCAACAGGATGCCTTCAGGCTTGTGTGCCACCATCAGCCGAACCCTACCACCGCTCGGTGTATAACGCACCGCATTGTCGACCAGATTGCGAAGCAGGATCAAGAGCAACGCCGCATCCCCCTCGATAGCGATGGGTTCGCCGGTTTCCTCCATGGCAATGTCCACCCCTTTTTCGATGGCCATCGGTACAAGATCTGCCGCCGCTTGCCTCGCCAGGGCAGTTAGATCCAGAGAAATTCGGGTGATACCATGCTGAGGATCCAGACGCGCCAGGGTCAGGAGCTGCTCGACCAGACGGCTGGCCTGATCCACGCCCTTCAGGACATTCTCCAGTGCCAGTTGGCGCGGGGCGTCCTCGGTGCGCAGCGCGACCTGCGCTTGAATCTTGAGCCCCGCCAATGGCGTGCGCAGTTCATGGGCGGCATCGGCGGTGAAACGCCGCTCGTTATCGAGCGTTTCGGCCACTCTCACGAGCAGTGCATTGAGTGCCGCCACCAGCGGACGCACCTCGATGGGTGCCTGGCTGGCGTCCAGTGGTGCGAGTCGATCCGGCTCCCGATTGGCAACATCAATACGTAGCCTGTCAAGTCGTGCCAAGCCGTGTCCAACCCCAAACCAGATCAGAATCGCCAGCACCGGCAAGGCCAATCCGAGCGGCCAGAGGAGTTTAACCGCAATTTTGGTCGACAGCTCGCTGCGGGCATGATGTTTTTCACCCACCTGCACACGCACGCCGCGCACAGTATCCTGGTAACCAAATACCCGCCAACCCTGACCCTGCCAATACTGGTCACCAAAGCCCGGAGCCGCTGACGGTATCAGGGTTCCGGCGAATGGCGAATGGGCCAGCAGGCGTCCCTCCTTGTCCCACACCTGATAGGCCAGATGCCGCTCGTAAGGGTGATGGGACTGTGGGTCAACATCCTCTTCATGCTCGTCATCGTCTGACACTGCGACGGAGGGGCGGCGCGAGACCCGACCAGCCAGTGTCTTGGCGAACTGCACAAGCTGGGCATCAAACATTTCGTCGATTTCATGGTGGGCATCGAGATAGCTCAGGGCGGCCGCAGCGAGCCACCCCAAGATCAGCGCTGGCAGCAGCATCGCTAGCAAATGGGTGCGGAGCGAGTTCATGGCTTGTCGATCAGGTAGCCAACACCGCGCAGGGTCCGGATCAAATGGGCTCCGAGTTTTTTGCGCAGATGATGGATGTAAACTTCCACCGTATTGCTGTCAACCTCGCCCCACCCATACAGGCTCTGTTCAAGCCGCTCGCGAGACAGCACTCGGCCCCGGTTTTCCATCAGCTCCAGCAGGATGGCGAATTCCCGGGGTGACAGAT
>JBAXSA010000561.1:0-1998 GCA_037130945.1 Pseudomonadota bacterium
AACGGGCTGCGACATATTCGTGAGGTCAGCTTGATCCCGTACCATCCTCTGGGCGAGTCCAAATACAACCGTTTAGGCAGGCAAAGCCCGCTACCGGAGTCCGGCTTCCCGGACGAAGTTGAAGTCAACCGTTGGCTGGAGATAGTCTCTGCCCACACCCGCGTGCCTGTTAAGCTGTGGTAATTGCGATATTACGGAAGCGCCGGCCTCTTACCGTCTGGCTACCCGTTCTGCGACCCAATGCTGAATATCGCGCTGCACCTTGGGCCAATTGGTGGCGTTGGTGCGGTCATCCAGAAAGCGATCGTAAAACCCGAACAAGGCCCCCTGAAAAGTGTCCAGCGCAAGCACGCGTTCCTGAAAGCGGCTGGGGGCATCGAGCTTGTCCTTCTCCGGCAGGCGAACGCTGCGGAAGGCAAAAGTATCGGCATCCAGCGTGGCTTGCCACTGTTCGTCCCCGCGGGCCAGAGTCAATCGCGCACGCTTGAGTTTTTTGCCGCTCAGCAGTGCCGCCTTGGCTTCGGTGCTCAATTCCGGACAGCCATGCCGCACCACCGCCTCATGCGCGCCGCTGCCTTCATGCACGAATGTAAGCGGCCCCTCAACGACAACCCCGAACTGTCCGAATTCACCCAGCTTGGCAATTCCGCCACGGGCCTCACTGAAGTACCACAGCCAGGTCAGGAATTCCTGTCCAATACTGTCGCCAGATTCCTCGTCGGGACATTCCGGAGAAAAACTCGCCGGCGCGAGGGTTCTCACGTCGAGCTGCCGTCGTCGCGCAGCAACCGTAACCGGATCGGCCGGGATGAACCTGAACCTGAACCCAAAAAAACCCCAGGCTGACCATGTCGACGCACCCTGATCGTCCCTTGTCAGTGCTGCATATCGGAAAATACTTCCCGCCCTTTCGGGGTGGCATGGAGGCGTTTTTGGCCGATCTGGTACAGGCTCAGGCGGCCCAGGGTCTACGGGTGGGGGCGCTGGTACACGATCACAGCCGGGGCCGAGTCGCCCCAGAGGAAGTGCTGCCCATTGTCGGCCCCTATCCCGCCCAGCTTTGGCGTGTGCCGAGCTATGGCCAGTTACTGTATGCCCCGGTGAGTCCCGCTTTCCCCGTGCATTTGTGGCGGGTACTCCGGGAGTTGAGACCTGATGTACTGCATCTGCATCTGCCCAATACCTCGGCCTTTTGGCCGCTGTTTTTCCCTCGGGCCCGGCGGTTGCCCTGGGTGATCCACTGGCATGCTGACGTCATCGCGACCCCCGGCGATGGCCTCCTGGACACCGTCTATCCCCTCTATGCCCCCTTTGAGCGTGCCATGCTGAGGCACAGCCAGGCGGTGATCGTGACCTCGCCCCCCTATTGTGCCACCAGCCGCCCGCTGGAATCCTTCCAGAGTCGCTGTGAGATCGTGCCGCTCGGGATCAATCCGGCGCGTCTTCCCGAGCCTTCCTGGCATGCCCGGGCCTGGGCCGAGCGTCAATGGTGCCGCGATGCGGGTTTTTTGCGTGTGCTTTTTGTGGGGCGCATCACACCCTATAAGGGTCTGGAAGTATTAGCGCAGGCCCTGATGGGCATGACCGGTGTCCGGGTGCTGGTGGTGGGCGACGGGGAGGGTCGCGGTGCGCTGGCTTTGAAGATCCAGTCGCTGGGGGTCGGGGAGGGCATCAGCCTGTTGGGGAGTTGTCACGGGGATCGTCTCCGGGGCCTCTATCAGACTTGCGATTGCTTGTGCCTGCCGTCTCTGGAACGCAGCGAGGCCTTCGGGGTGGTGTTGATGGAGGCAATGCGCTACGGCAAGGCTCTGGTGACCACCGCCATTCCCGGCTCCGGGGTGGGTTGGGTCAACCGTGAGGGGGTCACCGGACTCACGGTTCCGGTCGGCGACCCGATGGCCCTGGCGGATGCCCTGGCGCGCTTGCGGGATCACCCGGATCTTGCCGCCCGTTTAGGCCGCCAGGGTGCCCGGGAGTTTGGGCGGAGATTTCATATCG
>JBAXSA010000562.1:0-1997 GCA_037130945.1 Pseudomonadota bacterium
GAAATAGGCAGTGGGTGGTCATGTGGCGCGCTTCAATCCTGGAGGCATCCAGTCTTTGTCCGGATATAGGTCTGGTCTTAAATCGTGTGGGGTGATGCTTCCCTCTGCGGCTCTCACGATGGGTAGTACCTGTTCTGCCGGAACTTTCCCACGCACAAACCAGTTTCTGACCGCGCCACTCGTGACTCCGATGGCGTGTGCGATGCGTGTAAGGCCTATTTCTCTCATTTTTTGCATCCCTAAGTATGGTAACGATTTGTTTCTCTTGTCAAGAGAATATGTAACAAATCGTTTTAATACTTGGGATTTATTCTGTGTTATCTGTGATGGCTATGGATAATTTGAAGAAACTTGGCGCCCAACGCATCAAGCAGGCCAGAGAGCACGTTGGCTTTACCCAGGAACAACTTGCCGAGGCACTTGGCTGGCAACGTGGCCGACTTGGCAACTATGAGGCTGGTTCTAGGCGCATCAGACCAGAGGAAGCCCACGAACTGGCGCGTGTACTTAACGTGCGGGCGTCGTGGCTTCTCTGCGTGGATGATGAAGATGGCCTGACACCAGATGAACGCACCATACTTGGCAAGTATCGGGCAAATGACCGGCGTGGAAAGGATATGCTTCAGCGCATTGCTGAACTTGAACCCCCGCAGGAGGTCTGGCTCAAAAACGGAACCAACCCGTAAAAAATAACCGAGGCGTGTAACGAATCGTTGTATTTGGCGGTTGACATTTGTAACATATTGTTACACAATAGTGCCAGTTGCCATGGCGTCTGCAACGCTCGCCAAACTTCCTCGCAATCTTTCCGATTGGAATGACCAGCGCAATGGCTCGTCCCGTGACTGTGATCCTTCAAATTGTGGAGTCGAAGAATGAAAACGCTAATCGAGTGGATTGATCCGAACCAACAAACGCCTCCGTTTGGCCTGCGGATTCTTGTGCTGCTTGGCAGTTCCATCCTGGAAGCAACTGGTGACTGGCACAAGAGCCTTGAGCTGAAGCAGGTTGTCATGTCGGAAGAAAGCCCAATGGATGAGGACTTGAAAGATCGCGATCCTGACGATGAGGATGCAGACGATAGAAGCCAATATGAGCAGTTCCTTGATCGCGAGGATGAAGGGTATCAATTTAGCGACTTTCAGTTTTACCTGACAGATCCATTCTCAGAAGATGAACTCGATTGGTTTTCTGATGGCATCGTGCGATGGGCACCGATACCGGATTTTAGCGAACTGATGAAAGGGGATTGATATGCCGACAGTGACTCATGATCTGGTCGTGAAGACCGGCACCTACACAGACCGCACCACTGGCGAGATAAAAAATCGCTACAAGAATATCGGCTTTGTCATGAAGCACGATGACGGCGGTTCTTCCATCAAGCTCGAATGCTTGCCCGTTGGCGTACCCAACTGGGACGGCTGGGTGAGCGTCTTCAAAAAGGATGACCAGAATGTGACTGGTGGCCAACAGCGAGGCAATCGCCCCGCGCAGCGCCAGCAACAGGCTACGCCACAGCGTGATCCTGGAATGGATGATGACATCCCGTTTTGATCCTGACAGCGGGGTTTGATATGCCAAATGATGTGATGAGTGAGTTCATGTCCAGGTGTAGTGCCGTTATTGGTGGCGGGAAGGGCATTGTGCGGATGCCCTGGGACTGGGTGAATACCACGGGTGTCCCGATGGAGGCTTTCAAGACAGCCGCGCATGGCCTTGGGATGCGGGTCTTTCAGCACGGCGATGAGGGATATGTGGCTTACCCTCCGCGCAGGGATTTCTCAAAGGTCATTTGCGTGCGTCGTTATCCGGGGAGTGTGTGATGAGAGAGAAAGCACTGTGGGAACAGGAAGAATTTGAGGACGCTGTTTCTCGCTCTCTGATTGCGATGTACGAGACGAAGATCGAGAAGAAGTCGATGAAGGGGGCCAAGGCCACCCGCATATCGCCGGATGATCTTCAGCGGGTACGGCGCATCGGCTGCTACTTCGCGC
>JBAXSA010000563.1:0-1994 GCA_037130945.1 Pseudomonadota bacterium
GAGAGTGCGGAGGTTGTAATTGAATTTTGCGCCAATAGCGTCTTTGATAGCTTGCACTTCCGCAATTATTTCGTCACTCATCGTCTTGGTCTCCTAAAAGCTCTTCCGGTGTGCAAATAATCGGCAAAAACAATTTCCGCTGTTCGAGATATTCTGCAATATTTTCTTGAATAATTGGGTTAGCGATATGCCGGCAATTCCATGTGAGCAGAAAATCAACAGGATGTAATGTAGCAATGGCTATATGGAGGGAATCCTCAATCGCGCTAGCCGGAATGATTCGTTGGGTAATCAGTGCCTCGGCAATATCAATCATGCCTTCCGTTACCGCAATTACGTCCAATCCTTCGAGTACCGCCAGCCTTTTTTGTGCTGCTTTCGGGTCGCCTGCCGCGCATTCCTGCCAAACCGGTTGTGAAATCAGAAGATCATATTCAAATCGTCTTTTCCACCACGACAGCGTAATTTGTTGGTGAGCCGCGCCAATAATTGTCTTGCTCGGGCGAGCCGTCAGGTAACTAATGACAGAGGTTTCGATGTAGACCTTGCGTTTCATTTTGATGCGTTATGTTGGAATTTTTGAATTATAGTGCGGCGCGGCTTAACACCATAATATTGGCAAAATTTGGCAATTTTGCAAATGGTTACTGGATCTGCCCCATATAGGCCCCAAAACATCAACGCAATTCATACCACACGCCTCGGCCACTGCCCTGCTGGTTCAGGTGACCCTGTGCAACCAGTGCCCGGAAGTGCTGCTTGAGCGTATTGCGACTGGCGCCGGTCAACTTGATGGCCTCGCCGATGGTGACGCGGCCATGCTCGCGGGCGAACTCGACAATCTGGAGCGAGAGTGCCGGTAGGGTGGCCAATACGAGCTTCTCGCGTTCGATCTTTTTCTCCAGCCGCCTGACCTGTTCGGCAAGAGACCGCAGGAAGAACACCAGCCAGGGTTGCCAGTTGGGGGCGTCGGTACGGATCGTCCCCTGGGTTTGCCGCAGGGCCAGATAGTAGGCTTCCTTGTTCCGCTCGATGATGCTCTCCAGCGAGCTGTAAGGCACATAGGCATAGCCCGCCTGCATGAGCAGCAAAGTGGTGAGTACTCGGGAGAGACGGCCGTTGCCATCCTGGAACGGGTGGATTTCCAGGAATACCACGACACAGAGGGCAATGAGCAGCAACGGATGCAAACGGCCCGATTCACGCTCCTCCCGAATCCAGGTCACCAATTCCGTCATCAAGCGCGGGGTATCGAATGGCGTGGCCGTCTGAAAAACAATGCCGATCTGGACGCCGTTTTCATCGAAGGCCGCGACACTATTGGCGTGGGTCTTGTACTGGCCGCGATGCCACGAGTCCTTCTCGCTGTAACGGAGCAGAATCTGGTGTAGCTGCTGGATATGGTTCTCGGTCACGGGGATGTCTTGCCACGAGCTGAATACCAGTTCCATGAGTTCGGCGTAACCGGCCACCTCTTGTTCATCCCGAGTCTCGAAGGACTGGATTTGCAAATTCGACAGCAGGCGCTCCACCTCCCGATCCGATAGCCTGCTGCCCTCGATTCGCGTGGATGAACCGATGCTCTCGATGGTGGCGACACGACGTAGGGCCGACAACCGATCTGGCGCAAGCGACCCCAAGGCGCGCCAAGCGCCCTTGAACTCGTCAATCCTGGCGATCAGGTTCAGGATCTCCGGGGTGACCTGGAGTGTGTCGGGTCGGATCATGGCACCAATAATACACCCAATAACACCCATTTTTGACAAGAGCCTCTCACAGGCGCTTTGGTTTCTCAACGCGAATTGAGAACCTGTTCATAGGTTTTGAGCATGTTAGACTCATGGCTGTTTATGTGTCGTCTACCTGTAACTCAATGCTCCTGACCATCACCACTACCCACCGACCAGCGACCGATCTCGGTTACCTGCTGATCAAGAATCCGGCGCGATGCCAGTCCTTTTCCCTGTCGTTTGGACAGGCACATGTCTTCTATC
>JBAXSA010000564.1:0-1982 GCA_037130945.1 Pseudomonadota bacterium
GCTTACATGCGGAATTGCAGGTCTACTGCTGGCAATTGGACTGGCTGCGCCACCCACCACCTACGATGCCCACACCTACCACCTGCCACGCGTCTACCACTGGATCAGGCAAAGCAGTGTAGATTTCTACGCCACGGCCAATTCCCGCCAGAACTACATGCAACCCCTGGCTGAATACGCCATGCTGCACGTGCGCCTGCTTACAGGCTGCGACCGTTTGTTCAACCTCGTCCAATGGTCCGGTTTTATCGCCAGCCTTGTGCTCGTCTCGCTCCTGGCGCGCGAGTGCGGCCTGACGCGACGCGGCCAGATCCTGGCCACCGCGATCGCCGCCACCGTCCCCATGGTCATCCTGCAGGCCACCAGTTGCCAAAATGACCTCTTTGCCGCCAGCTTCTGCCTGGCGCTGACTTACGGGCTGATCCGTCTCTCCTCCCCCGAGGGGCAGGCGCGTGACGCCTGGCTCTGCGGACTGGCCCTCGGCTGCGCCCTGCTCGCCAAGGGAACCAGTTACATCTTCTGCCTGCCGCCCCTGCTCATCTTCGGTATCCGCCAACTGATCAACCTCCACCACCAGGGGTGGCGCACGGCATTCACACGCTGGGCACTGGTCGCCGGGCTCGCACTGATGATCAATGCCGGCTTCTACGCGCGCAATCTCGGCGTCTATGGGCATCCACTGGGTGCCGCCCAATCCGGGGTCACAACCAGCCACATCTCGGCCGCCACCATAGCCGGCAATGCCCTGCGCAATATGGCATCCCACCTGGGCACCCCCATCCCGGGGTGGAATCAAGCGCTCAGCGCCCAAGTCAACCGTCTGACCGGCCACGGCGAGACCTTCAACGGCTACAACTTTCGCGCCGCTTTCACCCTCTTCGAGGATGACACGGGAAACTTCGCCCATCTGCTACTTGCCCTGCTCGCCATCACGGCGATCTTTTTCCATCGCGCCGCGCGCCACACCGTCACCGGCCTGCTTGCCCTGTCAGTTGTTCTGACCTTCGGTTTGTTAAGTGCCCTGCTTCTCTGGCAGCCATGGTGTACCCGTTTTCACACCTTCATCTTTCTCCTGCTGGCACCCCTCTGCGCCTGCGCGCTGGCGCACACACGCCGCCTGGCCCTCCTGGTGGCAACAGGGCTCGTCCTTGCGGCGATCCCCTTTTTGCTGATCAACGTCTCGCGTCCGGTCATCAGCCTGACGCTCCTGCAGCGCGTCGTTCCGCCGGAACTGCGCGAAATCCTGCGCCACCGCCCCTCGGTATTCCTGGCGCCGCGACTAAACCAATATTTCGGGCGGGACACCACACAACGTCATGAATACGAGGAGGCGATGCGCTGGCTGCCGCCGGATCCAGCCACACCTGTCGGGTTGCTCACGGGCGGCGATGATCCCGAATTCCGACTTTGGGTGATCGCCGAACAGATCTCCGGCCACCTGCCAAACTTCATCCCGCTAACCTCCGACACCCCACAACTACTCCTCCCTGTAAAACGCCCCCCCGCCAGAACCTTCGATACCAGACCGGCCACCGAACGTAAGCCGCCCTACCGGCAGGCCATCCCCGTCATGGAGGGCTCGGCGATCACGGTCTGGCAACACAAGCCGACTGAATAACCTACGGAGTTGCGGCCTACAGTAACCGAAATCCAAAGCTCTCTTGACTCCACCGGCTTATCGGACGCGCAAAAAGAAGCGCCGAAACAAAATGGCTCTGTCAAACGTCTTACACAACAAGGAGCATCTATGGCGCAACACGTATTTGGCATAACCGTCCTCACGGCCACAGCACTGGCCAGTGCCACCTGGGCGGAGCCGGTCAACAGCAGGGAAACCCCTCCCCTGCGACTGGAACTCAGTCTGACGGATGGATCGCGCATCATCGGCATCCCCGGCATCGAGGCAGTGCCGGTGGAGACGTCCTATGCCAGGATGAATATACCGCTCAAGCAGATCCAGACGCTGAAAATCGGCGAGGATC
>JBAXSA010000565.1:0-1972 GCA_037130945.1 Pseudomonadota bacterium
CTTGTCCTCCACAAAGTCGTGGGCTTCCAGACGCTGCTCACGGAAAAGCGCCCATGCCCATCCGTCGAGACGGGGACGCAACGGCTCGATCAGATCACACGCCAGGGATTCTCGGCCATAGTGGGGCTCGTGCATGAATCCCAGCATTGGATCGAGTCCTGCCCCATACGCGGCCCTTACCGCCTCATAGTGCAGCAGCGTATAACCATAGGATAGCGTGGCATTCACGGGATCCGTGGGCGGCCGGCGGTGACGGCCTGTGAAATGCAATGAGGGCGGAAACAGCGTTGTCAACGCCCGAAAATGTGCGGCGGCAGCGGCACCTTCCAGCCCGACAACCGTGGCCAGATCAGGTGCTACCGGCACTGCCGGTAGTAGGCCCTGAAGTGTAGAGATACCATCATGCATCGGCTTGCGAAGATCCGGTCGGCGCTCTTTGGCATCCTCCAGAAGACGGATTTGCGCCCGTAATTTTCCGGCGATGAGCTGGCGTGCCAACGGCAAGCGAGCCCCGGGATCAAGCGCCATGCGGTACTGAGCCAGCCGCCGGCGGGCGTCACCATGCCCCGGGCCGAGCAAGATCGCGGTTCGGCGGCTATGACGGGCACTCAGACAAACCATCGTGACACCCTGCTCCGCCAATGTGGCCAACACGCCGCTGTCAAAATGCACCAAACCCTGCATGACGACCCGTTCGATCAGGGACAGTGGCACACTCCGTGGGCGGGCGCCAGGTTCCTCGATGATCAGCCGTTTGGCGTCGAGTTTCAAGGTCAAGTGGCGACGATCCAGATAGAGCGTTCCCATGGTTTTCTCCTCTTCTTTTCTTCTCAACCGACGTAGTAAAAATCCGGGTCGCAAGGGGCGATGGCAATGCCGAGGGTGCTGACCGTTTCGGTCACCGGCATTAGCAGAAACCGGTCACTCGTGAGATCCAGTGTGTTTTTCACCTCAAGTACCAATGCCTCTTTCTCGCCCTCGGTCAAAAAACACTCGAAGACCGATTTCTGGCCGCCCGTCGAATAGTTTTTTAGAACTCGCAACGCGGCCTGAAGGCGGGGAGGATCGGTCACGTCATAGGCGGCCAGATAGAAACGGCGGGCGCTCATGCCAAATCTCCGGAAGATTTCCGGCTGTACCGGAATCCATTGCCATACACCAACAGCTCAACCGCGCCATCCGTCACCTTGGGATGGCTGAAGGTCACACCCAGTACGCCGTCGTAACCCGCCGCCGCCGCCTTGTCGCGGAGCTTGTCAAGGGCTCGCTCGACGGCCTGATCCATCAGACGCTCGTAGTGGGTCAGATGCCCCCCAACCAGGTTGCGCAGATTCTCGTGAAAATCCCGCACGCAGTTGGCGGCGCTCACCGCCGACACCGTCAGCAGGTCACCGATAATGATGTCGGCTTGGGGAAGATGATCGAGTGTCAGGAGCTGCATGGCGAACCTCCGAGTGATGATTGACCGACCTGATTGTGAGTGTCCCGATTTTGCAATTTACCCATTGACTTGATTCCATCCTGCCCGCGTCATGGGTGCCGACAGGGATGGCCTCGATGAGGCTGTTTTGCCACGCCGGAATGTGGCCAGCCGATGAAAGAGACCCCAGAACCAGGAGAGAATGCCGCGAAGACCCCGGCGGATCAGACTTAACAGGGTGAGACCCGCCACTATCAGGCCCACTGTCCAGAACACGGCCTTTTTGATGAAGCCGATGAGACGTTCCAGAATCGGATTCATGGTGGGTTCAACCGTTTCCCGCAACGCCTTCATGGTGTCCTGCGTGCTGGTCCTGATGATCTCGTCGCCCAGGCTGCGCAGCGTCCACAGTTCGGCGACGTGGTTGCTGAGTTCGCGCACGGTGTAGTAGATTTTAACCTTCAAGCCTTCGGCATGGGCCTGGTCCAGGTAAGTTTTCATTTCGGCGGGGCGTAAGAAGGGGTAGTTGATAAAAGGGTTGATCGCCATGGC
>JBAXSA010000566.1:0-1971 GCA_037130945.1 Pseudomonadota bacterium
GAACGCACCCGCGCCATCGTGGTCGTACACCTCTTTGGGCATCCGGCCGATATGGATGCCTTGCTGGCGCTTGCCAGACCGCACGACATTCGCGTCATCGAGGACGCCGCCCAGGCCCCGGGCGTGTACTACCGCGGTCGCGCCGTGGGAACCATCGGCGATATTGGTGGCTTCAGCCTGAACTATCACAAACATATCCATACCGGCGAGGGTGGCATGTTGGTTACCAACGATGACACACTCGCCTGGCGCGCCCGACTTATCCGTAATCATGGCGAGAATGCCATCGAAGACCCGGACGGCTTCGAGGCGGTGAATAGCTTCGGTGGCAATTATCGGCTGACCGAGTTGCAGGCGGCCATCGGCATCGAACAGCTCAAACGCCTGGATGGCTACTTGAATTCGCGCACGGCCCTGGCCGCACATTTACGGCGGCGTCTGGAAGGTCTGCCGGGACTCACGCCGGCGGCAATGCCGGAGCCTGGGAGTACGCATGCCTATTACAGCTTTCCCATCCACTACAACTCCGCTCGGGCTGGTTTGTCTCGCGCCGCATTCGTGCGCGCCGTGCGTGCCGAACTGCCAGCCTCACAGGGCGTGGAAGGCATACCGTTGTTCGAGGGCTATGTGCGTCCCCTGTATCTCAGCCGGCTCTACCAGAACCATCTGGGGATGGGTCGGCACGGCTTCCCGTTCTCGTGGCGGTCGAACGTTCGCTACGAGTACGCCCCGGGTCTTTGCCCGGTGGCCGAGCGATTATACGAGCGCGAGCTGTTGCTCACCCCGTTGGTGCGCGAACCCTTGATCGAGTGCGACCTGGACGCCCTGGCGGATGCCTGCGAGAAGGTCTTGACGCATGCCGCCCAGATCCGCGACAGCGACAATACTGATCAGCATGCGGCGGTGCTGACACCCTTGGCGGCGATCAATGACGCCACCCAAGTCTGACCCAACGATCATCGTGGCGGCGCGCCAGGCGGGCAGCGCCCACGCCTTTGCCCCCGTCATCCGTGCGCTTTCGATGCGGGGATACTGCGTGGCACCGCTGGCCTTTGAGGCCGCCACGGGTGCCTGGATCGCGGACGATATTCCGTACCAAGCCATCACCGAATGGGCCGAGGCGCAACACATCCTTGATGCCCTGGAATCACCGATTTTCCTGCTGACCGGAACCTCGCGCTCGCCCGTGGAGGACGAACGGTTATGGGACTGGGCTCGAAGGCACGGGGTACCGAGCCTCGCCTTCGTCGACCACTGGGTAAATTACTGGGAACGCTTTTCATCCAGCCCGAGGATCCGCTTTGATTGTCTGCCGGATCGGATTGCCGTGATCGACACTCTGGCCGCTCGACGCATGGTTGAGGCGGGGTGTCCCAAGGAATGTCTCATCGTGACCGGCCATCCCGGCTTCGATGCCCTGGTGCAATACTGTGGCCAGCGAGACTGGGCGCTGCGCCAAAGTCTGATGCCCGCCGATTGTGATGGACTGATACTGTTTGTTTCGGAGCCGCACAGTGTGACTTACGGGAATGCGATCCATCAGGTTCTCGGGTATACCGAACACGAGGCGTTGGATTTACTGGTGCAGTGCTTACAGACGGTCGGAAGGGATACCGGACAGCGTTGGTGCGTTCTGGTCAAACCGCATCCGGTCGAATCGCCCAATGCTTGGCCACAACGTCTGGAGGCCTACGTTGGACTTTCCCATGTTTTGTGTAGGATGATCCAGCATGGGCGTGTGGAACTCGCGCTTGCGGCGGACTTGGTGGTGGGAATGACGTCTCTGCTGCTTTATGAAGCCTGGTTGTGCGGCCGCCCCGTTCTCAGCGTTCAACCCCGGGCGCGGATGACGAGCGATCTAGTGGACGGCCATAGCATCCCGGTGGTGCGTAACGACGCTGAGCTGACTAGCGCCCTCATGACCGGGTGGCGGGATGAACCGCTGTCCGCAATTCCCAGCGCCTTTGGTGG
>JBAXSA010000567.1:0-1964 GCA_037130945.1 Pseudomonadota bacterium
TTCCGCCCGGGCTTCATGTGCCGGTCATTCTCGAACGTGAGGATCCGCGAGACGCCCTGGTATCTCGCCATTTTGAAAGTCTCGACGCCCTGCCCCTAGGTGCCCGGGTGGGAACCTCCAGCTTGCGGCGCCAATGCCAGTTGCTCGCCCGTCGTCCCGACCTCGCGGTTCTGCCATTGCGGGGGAACGTCAATACCCGTCTCAAGCGACTAGATGAAGGCCAATACGAGGCCATTATTCTGGCCGCCGCCGGGCTGGTGCGTCTCGGCATGGCGGGGCGAATTCGCCGCCTGCTGACCCTTGAGGAGAGCCTGCCCGCCATCGGCCAGGGTGCCATCGGCATCGAGTGCCGGCAAAACGATACCCGGATCGAGGCCCTCATGACTCCGCTGCATCACCTGCCCACCGCCCTCTGTGTGACGGCCGAGCGCGCCCTCAATCGCCGTTTGCAGGGAGGCTGCCAGGTACCGATCGCCGGTCATGCCTGGCTGGCGGGCGAGATTTTGCACCTCCAGGCGCTGGTCGCGCATCCCAGCGGGCAGCCGGTCATCCGGGGAGTCCGTCAGGGTTCTCTTGCCGACGCCGACGCCATGGGCACGGATCTTGGCGAGGCCCTCCTGCAATCGGGCGCCCGGGAAATCCTCGAACGGTTATGGGACTCTGAAAACCTGACATGACGGATCGGCCCCTTGGTGGTCTCAAGGTCTTGGTAACACGTCCCGAACACCAGGCGGAACATTTGTGTCAACTCATCGAGGCCCAGGGCGGCCAAGTGGAACGTCTGCCCACCCTGCGCATCCTGCCCCTGGCGGGCGGCGTCGCCGGAGACAGGCTTGCCCAGGTGGGACACTACGATGTCATCATTTTTATCAGCACCAATGCCGTCCGCCACGCCTTGCCCTGGCTACCCGCCACCCCCTGGCACCGCTTTCCGCCCCAAATACTGGCGGTGGGTCGCGCCACCGCCGAGATCATCCGGGCCGTCGGCCTGCCCCTGGCCTGGACGCCCAGGGAACGCTTCGACAGCGAAGCGCTGCTGGCCTCGCCCGCCTTGTCGGCGGTGGACGGCAAACGGGTGTTGATTGTCCGCGGCGAAGGGGGCCGAACCCTGCTGGGCCAAACCCTCGCCACCCGTGGCGCCCAGGTGGACTACGCCGAAGTCTATCGCCGGGTTCTGGCGCATCCGGTGGATGACCGGCTGTTTCGGGAATGGCATCAACGAGTGGCAGTGACCACGGCGACCAGCAATGACCTCCTCGACAGCCTCTGGACACTGGCCGGAGAGACCGCCCAGCCATTGCTTCGGGAAACGCCTTTGGTCGTAATAAGCCGCCGCATGGCCGAACACGCCTGCCAACTGGGTTTTCGGGCCATCTACCAAGCCTCGCAGGCCGGAGATGAGGCGATTGTGGAATGTCTCTGTGCCCGCTGGGGACATTCCACCACTGCCCCACTCCCTTCATCCGCGATCTGAAGGCCGAGTGGCCCCTGGTGAGGCAAACAACCGGTAGGCGGGATTTTCGGATTCTTCCCAATAGGGATAGCCCAAGGTGTCGAGCTGGTGGCGAAGGGCCGCACGTTGCGCCACCGGCACTTGAATCCCCATCAAAACCCGGCCATACGCGGCCCCGTGGTTGCGGTAATGAAACAGACTGATATTCCAGCGGCGGCCGAGTCCCGAGAGAAAATCCAGGAGCGCCCCCGGCCGTTCCGGAAATTCAAAGCGCACCAGACACTCCTGTTCGATGCCGTGGGCGTGGCCGCCGACCATGTAGCGTATGTGGAGTTTGGCGGTTTCGTTATCGCTCATATCCACCACCTTAAACCCCTTTTCTTCGAGGCGGCCAATCAGGTCGAGCCGTTCCGTCTCCCCCCCCGTGAGTTCCAGTCCGGCAAACACCTGGGCGCTCTGGTGATCGGCGTAACGATAGTTGAATTCGGTGATCTGACGCCGGCCAATGGCC
>JBAXSA010000568.1:0-1962 GCA_037130945.1 Pseudomonadota bacterium
CCGCGTGTCAGCGACGGCTCGTTGCTGTTTCTGCTCCATCTGATTTCCAAGATGCGGCCCGCCGTGGACGGGGGCAGCCGGTTTGGCATCGTCCTCAATGGCTCGCCGCTCTTCACCGGTGGCGCGGGTTCGGGGGAGAGCGAGATTCGCCGGTATGTCCTGGAAAATGATCTGGTCGAGGCCATCATCGGCCTGCCCACCGATATGTTCTACAACACCGGCATCAGCACTTATGTCTGGATTGTCAGTAACCGGAAGCCCGCCGAACGCAAGAGCCTGGTGCAGCTTGTCGATGCCAGCGGTTTCTGGCAAAAGATGCGGAAAAGCCTTGGCAGCAAGCGCCGTGAACTCAGCCCGGAACACATCGAGGACATCACCCGGCTGTTTGGCCGCTTCGAGGAATCCACCCGCGACGGCGTGCCCATCAGCCGTATTTTCAAAAACACCGATTTTGGTTACCGCACCATCACCGTTGAACGTCCCGAGCGCGACGCCAGTGGCAAGATCGTACTGGGTGCCAAGGGCAAGGGAAAAGGCAAGCCCGTGCCCAATTCATCCCTGCGCGATACGGAAAATGTGCCGCTGAGTGAAGACGTGGATACCTATTTCGTGCGTGAGGTGTTGCCTCATGCGCCGGATGCCTGGATCGATCACGAGAAAACCAAGGTCGGCTATGAGATCCCCTTCAACCGGCATTTTTACGTCTTCAGGCCGCCGCGTCCCTTGAGCGAGATCGACGCTGATCTAAAGGGCGTCACTGACCGTATCCTGACTATGATTGGCGGATTGACGGCATGAGTACCGATCTCATTCTCTATCGTGATCTCCTCGGTGACATCAAGACCCGCGTCCGACAAGCGCAGCATAAGGCCGCGCTCTCCGCCAATGCCGAAATGCTTCTCATGTATTGGGACATTGGCCGCATGATTGCCGTCCGGCAGGAAGAGGAAGGCTGGGGTGCAGGCGTCATTCCCCGGCTTGCGGTGGATTTGAAGAATGAACTGCCCGAGCAGAAGGGGTTTTCGGAAAGAAATATCAAGCGGATGGTTCAATTTTGGGCCGCTTACCCTCAGCTTTTTGCAATTAGGCCACCGGTCGTGGCCCAATTGCCACCACACACGTCATCCAAGGCAAGCGATCCGTCAGCCTCGTCAATTGTGCAACGAACCATCGCGCAATTGAGCTGGGCACACAACGTCATTCTCATCCAGAAGCTGAAACACCTGCCGACCCGCATCTGGTATGCCCGGCAAACCTTGGAACAAGGCTGGAGCCGCGACACCCTGAGCGTTCAGATAAAAAACCGCGCCCATGAACGCCAGGGAGCCGCTGTCACCAACTTCGCCACCACCCTCCCGGAGGTTCACGCCAGCCTCGCCAAAGACCTGCTCAAAGATCCCTACCTCTTCGACTTCCTCACGATGGAGGAACCTTTCCACGAACGCGAACTGGAAACCAGCCTGCTCTCCCACATTCAGAAATTTCTCCTCGAACTTGGACGCGGTTTCGCCTTTGTCGGCCGCCAATACCGGCTTGAAGTCAGTGACCGCGAGTTTTACCTCGACCTCCTCTTTTACCATTTGCACCTCCGTTGCTTCGTTGTCGTGGATCTGAAAAAGGGCGAGTTCAAACCCGAACACGCTGGCAAGATGAACTTTTACTGCTCTGTCGTTGACGACCAGCTCCGCCATCCACAAGACGCGCCGACTCTCGGCCTGATTCTCTGCCAAACCAAAGACCGCATTCTTGCCGAGTATGCCCTGCGCGACATTCACAAACCCATCGGCATTGCCGACTACGAACTCACCCGTGCCTTACCCCAGGAATTCGTCTCCAGCCTCCCGAGTATCGAAGCCCTAGAAGCCGAACTCTCCCGCGATCTGGAGACAGAGGAGTAGCCATGAGTTTCCCCCGCTACCCGCACTACAAGGCCAGCGGCGTGGAATGGCTGGGGGAGGTGCC
>JBAXSA010000569.1:0-1962 GCA_037130945.1 Pseudomonadota bacterium
GGTAAAGATGACCGTCACGAATCATGTACCACTTTTTCCAAACAAAAGGGACATGGGAGGGAAATTGTTGGAGGATTTTTTAGAGAGGGGGTGTAGCTAAAGGCGATCTTGGTTCAGGTGGGAAACAATCATGGTGAAAAGTCAGACGATGGTACGAAAAGACGCATGGCGTCGCTGGTACTGTAGATTGGCCCATCAACCAAATCGGATTGATGGAAATGCCGGTTGATGCTACCGTCCGTCTGGTAGCTTATTGCAACCCTGATTCCCCCTGTTGCACTGGCCTGCTTTCCCCTAGCCGAACCTGCTTCACCCCTAGTCTTCGGAGAAAGACTTGCCCCGATTCATCAAACGTTCGACGCATCGTCTGCTTGTGCTACTGGCCAGTTTGCCCGTTGCGGTGCTAATCCTTGGCAGTCTCTACCAATTTGGCATGGAGCATCTGGAATCAAGCCCTCGTGAATTCTGGCAGAGCCTGGAATGGGCATCTGAAACTCTCACCACCACCGGCTATGGTGCGGATTCGCATTGGCATCATCCATTGATGAATTTGTTCGTCATGCTGGTTCAATTTTCGGGATTGTTCCTGGTCTTCCTCATCTTCCCGATTTATGTCTTGCCTTACTTCGAAGAACGCTTTGAGTCAAAGTTGCCACGCATGCTACCCGCCATGAATGGGCGGGTGCTGTTTTACCGCTACGGTCCTGCGGTTGACTCCTTAATCGAGGAATTACATCGGGTCAAAACCCCTTTCGTCATTTTGGAAGAAAATGACACTCTCGCCCGCCAACTGCGTGATCGTGGTTACCAGATTGTCTTTGGAAAACTGGAAGAACAAGCTGAATTGTTGGCAGGTGTCGAGTCGGCACGGGCACTGGTCAGTAATGCCGATGATCACTCGGATGCCACCTTCATCATGATGGCACGCGAGCAAGGATTTTCAGGGTTGATTTTTGCGCTGACCGAAGATCCATTACACCGGGCACCGATGTTGAAGATCGGTGCCACAGCGGTCTTTACTCCAAGTCATGTCCTCGGCGCGGCTCTTGCAGCTCGCGCCAGTGCGCGTATCAGTCCTAGAGTGGAGGGTTTGGCACTACTTGGCGAGTACGTTGGTTTGATGGAGTTTAGGGTGCAACCGACGAGTCCGTTAGCCGGTCAACGCCTCGGTGATTTACATATGCGGGAACACCACGGAGTGACAGTGATTGGCCAGTGGCGTGAGGGGCGTTTTATTCCGGCTGAGGGACCGGATACCCGTATCGGTTCCGGCGCCATTCTCGTGGTGGTGGGCGCGCACGCCAACCTCGCCAAGGTTGAACATCTGGCCATGCCTCTTCGCCGCCACGGTCCAATCGTGGTGGCTGGGTATGACAAGGTGGGCAACAAAGTCGTGGAGATGTTGCGCGATGCCGGGGAATCCACCATCGTGATTGACGAGCGTGCGGCCCCTGGTGTCGATGTCATTGGCAATGTATTAGTGCATGCCACATTAGAACAAGCCAGGATCCGCGAAGCCAGCGCTATCGTATTGGCCCTCAGTAATGACAGCGCCGGTGTGTTTGCCGCAGCGGTCATTCGTGACTACGCCCCAGACGTGTCGCTCATCGCCCGGGTGAATCGGGTACCGAATGTGGCCCGTCTATATCAGGCTGGTGCCGATTTCGCACTATCAGTCAGCCAGGTGTCCGGTCAAATCCTTAGCCATCACATTTTAGGTGAGGATGCGGTCACGGTGGAACAGCGCATCAAGTTTGCCCGCGTGGCAGCTGGGCGTCTAGCGGGTGTCCATCCGTGGCGAGCCAGTGTCTCGGAAGACACTGGCGTCGCTGTGGTAGCCGTGGAACGAGATCAAGAGGTTTTTGTTGAATTCGACTCCCAGTTTCGGGTGCGTCTGGAAGATGTGGTGTTTGTCTGTGGTGCTCGAGGCAGTTTGGACAGGTACATAAGGGAGTTTGACGC
>JBAXSA010000570.1:0-1961 GCA_037130945.1 Pseudomonadota bacterium
ACGAGCGACCGGTGATCTTCCCGTATTCAAACCCAACATCAAAGAGCGAGTGCACCGCGCACGAAGCGATCGAGTGGTCGCAAGGCCGCGCCATCTTTGCATCCGGCAGTCCATTCCCGCCGCTTCACTACAAGGACCGACTCTTTGTACCCGGCCAAGGGAACAACGTGTACATCTATCCGGCGATTGGTCTGGCAGTGTTCGCCACTGAAGCAAGCCGCGTGACCGACGAGATGTTCCTGAAAGCCGCCGAGAGTCTGGCAGCGCAAGTCACTGACCAAGACCTTGCTGTCAACTTGATCTACCCCCCGATGGCAAACATCCACGACGCCAGCGTTGAGGTTGCGGTGCACGTCGCCGAACTCATCTTCGACCGCGGCCTCGCCCGCGTACCGCGCCCCGCCAACATCGCAGAATTTGTACGCAGCAAGGTGTATTCGCCGGAGTATTGCTGAGCGGATTATGCCGCCCGCCGCTCTAGGAATTCAAGACTCACCGACATCGGGATCCCCCTTCCCAATTTCCTGTGGAAGGACAAGGTTCCACCGGGCGATGAAGTTGCCACCGCGAGTTGCTCGAACGAGATACTGAGGAGCGTTCGGGCGGTGCTGCTCGAACCGAAGCAGGTCGGCTTCGCTGACAGCGAATGACTGAGCGTTCACTTCAAGAAACCATCCAACCGCAGCCCATAGTCGCCGGATCGCGTACAGCTCCAGCAACTTCGCCAGCAGATCGATATCAAGCGTTGCGAATCCTGCTGCCGAGGCAACAAGCTCTGACACGCCGCCTACAAGAGTCGGCTGCCGAAACCCTTCGATCAGCGTGCGCTCTGGTCCCGTCGCGCGCACTATCGATCCACGACGTTCAACTCGTCGCGTGCCAAGCTCGGTCATCGCACACCGCGCAAGGGCCGTGGGATGTGGAACAGCATGATCGAGGAACCATCAAACTCCCACTCCATGCGAGCACCACTGCAATAAAGCGTGCATGTCGACCACGCAGAATGCGCCGCGCCCAGCAATTCGAGAGCGCTGTGATGCGAGAAGATTGCATCTGGACGGGCAGCAAGTGCCACAAGGAACGGATCGACGTGGGTTGTTAGCGCCGACCGCCCGGGCGAGGTCACCACGTAAATTCCGCGCGATATTGATCGAATGCGCCCAGTGCGCGTGGCGTAACTGAGCCTGGCCGTCACCGCGGCAGGGCTCAGCCGTTGTCCCGCAAACAACGAGACCTCGTCCAATGTGAACACCGGATGGTCAGCAAAGAACGCGCCCAATTTTACTTGATGTTTATTGTCCATCTATAGTGAATTTGTACAGTTTCAACCGAAAAACATCAAGTCGAAAGTCTAGGATTTGACGTTTTTGCAATATAAATGCCAATATTCACTACTCATGGCTTAGTTCCCCCACGCCCCCAGCAACACCCCCACATCCGCCCCGTCCGTGTGGTTGTCGCCAGTCAGGTCAAACGCCGCACCGACCTGCCCCCAGGCGCCGAGCAAGAGACCAAGGTCCGGCCCGTTCACGTGGCCGTCGCAATTCAGGTCTGCCACGCCGCACATCCGTCCGGTGCGTTCCGCGCCCATGTGCGCATCGAGTTGATCCGCATAGAACGGAACGAACGAGTCGCCCGACCAACCGAATCCAAGCGGCCATGAATCTTCGGGGTCGAACACACCGTTCGTGTCGTTGGTGGTGAAGTGAATTCCCACCAAGGCCAACCGGCCGCGCAACACCGCAAAGCTTGGACCGCCGCTGTCGCCACCAATCAGGTGACAGTCGCCCGCGCCGGTGCCGGTTCCTTCCTCTACGTGAAACCACCAGCGCATGGTGCGCGTGCGGCCAATTTCAAAGTCATCGACCACCGCGCCGATCATCCCCGTACCCACTCGATCCGGCGCTCCGTACGCCATGATGTGCAGGTCCATGTAGGAAGCATCCGCGCCGAGCATCAAC
>JBAXSA010000571.1:0-1961 GCA_037130945.1 Pseudomonadota bacterium
GGTAGCGATCCGTAATCATATCTGGAGAGCGGTGGAAATCGCAGGGAAAGCGCAAGGGTGGCAGGTAGTAGGGGTAGGGGAGGGCAGGTTGGAGGAACTGGTGAGGAAATGGCAGGAGGAGCAAATCCGGCAAGCGTTGGAAGCCGGATTGGCCTGCCTGCCGGAGCGATTGCGGCGCGTGATGGAAGCGACGTATGGGCTGTGCGGGGAGGAGCGGCAGAGCATGGCGGCGATCGGCAGGCAAATGGGGTTGAGCAGAGAGCGGATCCGCCAGTTACGGAATGATGGGTTGATGTTGCTGCGGTTACCGGCGCTGTCGCAGCAATTACGGAGTGTGTGCGAGCGAAACAAACGGGAGGTCTATCGGGAGGCGCTGCGGATGAATCGGGCGTGGCAGCGCAGTCAGAGGGGGCGGCGATGAAACTGAGCTTGATCCCTGCGATGGCGATCGTACCGGCAATAGAAATCAAAGACAGTCCGTTTCAGGGACTGGCAAGCTGTTCACGGGCGGAAATGGCTGAAAGGCGCGAACTCCCGGCGGCGGAACGGCGGCTGCTCGTGCCGGATTTTGTGAAGTTATTTCGCTGGGAAGCGATCCGGTCACGGCTGCCCATCAAACTGCCCACGCCAGGCAATCCCCCGGCCTGGGACGACCGCTTATGCCGTTCGTATTACCGCTGGCTGCCGCCGGAGGATATGCAGAGCAATGCGGAACTGGTTGGCTGGGATGACTTCGATATGATGCTGCGATTGTTCGATTTCACCCCCTGGCGTCCGTTTTTCGCCTGGCGCTTCAAGAGTCAGTATGGCCCACCGCCTTTTGACCCACTCAGCATCGGATTGGCAAGCTTTCTGGCGTTAGACCGAGACTGGGATTGGGCCACCCTGGTGCGGGAACTCCACTCGCCAGAGCGGGGCCAGGGGTATTGCCAGCGACTGGGGTTTGAGCAAGATGATCTGCCTACTCCATCGACTTTTCGCATGGCACTGCGCAACACGGATTTGGCGTGGTTCAATCATTGTCAGACCAGCCTGGCGCAAGGCTTGATGGCCTACAACCTCATCCCCACCCAATCCACATTCCCCGGCGACCCGCCTGGGCGTGGCGGGAGTATCTCCACGGATTGCCAGTTGATTGCTGCCCGCTCGCACATGATCTGTCGTTATCAAACCCCACAGTGTTGCCAACCTGGCCCAAAACGTCTCTGTCCTGCTCGCGAAGATAGCAAAGACGGCTGCCCCTGTGATACCGATGCCTGTAGGAAACACTGCCAATACGCCACTTTCCTCGATCCAGATGGGGCTTATGTCTATTGTTCCGGCTCGAATCAGCCCAAAGCCAACCCCAACCAGCCTACCCAGCCGCAAGATAAAAAACCTTCCCCGGGTAAACATCATTTCGGTTACAAATCCAAATCCTTCAATATCGTCGACGATCGCCTCTCCATGCTCTGGTCCTTCACCGGCCCTTTCACCCCGGCCAATCGCAACGATCATCTGTTGACCATCCCCGGTTTTGATGCGCTGCGTCTCAATTTCCCCTCCCTTAAGATCGGTGAGGTCCTCGGCGACGCCGGTGAAGGCTATGATGATATCCTGCGGTACGTACACGATGATCTCCAGGCTTCCCGCACCATCCGCCTCCGTTACCACGAGGGCGATGACGCTGCGCTCACCTGTCTCAAACGCAATTACGATGCACATGGTACCCCGCTTTGCCCTCTCGGATACCGCCTGGCCAGCAATGGCCATGATTACCAGCGCAACACCACCAAATGGCTCTGCCATCAAAAGTGCCTGCACCAGGCCGCCCCGGATATTCGCCTCCCCGATCAACCTCAGACCCAGCTCCCGCAGCAAACTTGTGCCTTCGCTGATCCTGCTCACCCCCTCGGTTTCTCCATCACCGTCGGCCTCGATTTCCCTGACGGCTCTATCCGCCTGGTTCGCGATATCCCCGT
>JBAXSA010000572.1:0-1960 GCA_037130945.1 Pseudomonadota bacterium
ACCCGGGGAATTTGGCGGTCAGAGCCTGCTCGACGCTTAACATGCGAGTCACTCCAAGGAAAAGAGGAATCGCTGTCTAGTGTAGCGGCCTAGTGTGACAGGCTTATGACAGAAAGGTGACTGGATGCTGACACGACGTCAGGGCCAGGATGGCACGGCCGCCCTCCTGGCAACAGTCCCAGGAGACGCGGCGGTGCCATCATGACGGGTTAGGGTTTATCGGACATATTCCATGAGGGTGTTGACGACCCGGATATCGGCGGGAATATCCACGGGACCCACATCCCAGATCACCAGCTTTTGCACATCAGCCGGGAACTCCAGCTTGGCCTTGGGGTTGACAGGGCGGAGAAATACCTTCTTCGCCATCTGGTTTTGGCCGTTGACACTTAACAGATAGCTCAACACCGCCTCGGCGCCTTCGCGGTTCTGGGTGTTCTCGATGATCCAGGTGGGATGATCGTTCATGATGCCGGGGTCAGGGTAGATGACCCGAACCCCGCCCTTGCCCGCCATGGCGCTCACGATCTTGGCCAATTCGGATTCGTAGGTCACGATGCCCGTGAGCGTGCTGGCATCGGAGGCGAACTCGCTGCTCAATTCCCCCGTGGAGGTATGGGCATGGGAGGTTTGGGCCCAGAATTTCTTGAGATCGGCCGAGGACTCGTCCACATCCGTGGCCATCAGCGGTTCGTACTTATTCAGCCGGTTGTGGACGAAACTGACCGCTGCAACCGCGCCGCTATTGGAGAACTTGGCCTGGGTGATGCCTACTTTGATGATCCCTCGCTTGTTGGCCGCCGGGGCGTAGTTTTTCCACACTTGGCCGGCGAAGCTCGTGATGTCGCTGTAATTGATCTTGTGGCCCAGGATCTTTTCAATCTCGACTGCGGCGTCTTCCTTCATCACCAGCACCAGGGGGGTGGCTCCGATCGACTTGGCAGATGGCGTGTATCCCGTCGCGCCCAACGCCAGTAACCGGCTGGCCGGGCTGACCAGATCACAACCACGCTTGTTGCCATCCTTGAGTTCCTGCATCAATTCGCCGGAGCCGTCGAAATTGAGTTCAACCTTGAGTTTGGGAAAAAGTTTCGCCATTTCGGCGGGAAGATACTCCCCCATCGCCTTTTTCTCGCTGGCAAAACAGAGTACCACCTTGCCGGAGGCCCCCGTGGGCGTGGCAACCTCTTGCCAGGTTTTCGATACCCAATCCTGCCAACTTGGAGGCGCCGCCCAGGCGGAGCCTGCCAAACCCATCAGGGCCGACAACCCTATCAGACGAAATTTCTTGATCGTTTTCATAAGCAGCCTTCGTAAAATTTAGGAGCCCCGGAATGGCACCAAGCGGCTATCACATCCGAGTCACTCCGAGTAGGAAAAGAAACCGTTGGTTATTGTAGCGACCTAATGTGACAGTTTTATGACTGCAAGGAACAATGTTGCCACTCTCCTACAAAAACGCGAACGGGGGGGGTTATGCGAGCATTTGAGCAAGACCGACCGGGCCTGGGGGTGTTTTGGCGTGCTAGGGTATCAGCGCGGTGCGCGACGCTAGTTCGCTGATCACGCGATCAATGAAGGAAACCTCGTAAGTCCCTCGTTCCCATAGCAGCGGATCCTGGGTACCGCTAGCCAAGAGGGATTGATTGATCACCCAGGCGTAAGGTTTGATCCCCGCCCGAGCCAGATCCTGTTGCAGACGTTCTGCTTCATGCACCGGGGTCGCTTCCGGCAACGTGACAATCAGAATCCGGGTGAAAGACGGATCACGAAGCCGTGGCAGCAACTGGCGTACCGATTCCGGCATATCACCTTGGGTACGCATGACCTCGCGGTGATAGGCCTCCGCCGCGTCCAGCAGCAGAATCGTATGGCCAGTCGGTGCCGTATCGAGCACGACGAACCCCTCTTTTCCTTGATCGACGGTTCGAGCGAAGGCGCGGAAGACCGCGATTTCCTC
>JBAXSA010000573.1:0-1951 GCA_037130945.1 Pseudomonadota bacterium
ACCCGGTTGCGGAGCGTCGTGATGTTTTGCTCGACCGCCAGTTTTTTCACCGAGGTCTGTTCCACGGGGGGGATTTTCAGCCGCAGCACAAAGGCACCGCCCTGATCCAGACGGGTCACCAGAAGGCTATGTAATTCCCGGTTCAGAATTTTGTCGGCCTGATCCAGCGAGGCCATGTCCTGCAATTTGATCTCCAGGCCTTCGCTCTCCCGGGTCACTGACTGGTAGCGCACCTTCTCCTTGCGCAGTTGTGCCCGGGCGTCCTCGGCGTAGCGATCGAGGGTCTTGGTCAGGGCTGCGTCGGTATCAACATCGATCAGAACGTGAATGCCCCCGCGCAAATCCAGGCCCAGGTACATGGGCCGGGCATCGATCCAGGTGAACCAGCGAGGGATGTCCGGGGCCAGTGTTAGGGCGACATTGAAACCTTCACCCAGACGCTCTTCGAGAAGATCCTTGGCGCGTAACTGGTCATCGGATTTGCGGAAACGCACCAGCCACCGATGGGCCTTGTCCCCGCCCAGAGGCTCAATGGCCTTGGGTGCGAGCCCCGCCGGCTCCAGCAAGGCACGCATCTTTTGCGAGGGGTCTTCCCCGGCATCGCCAGATTCGCCGCGTTTGGCGCGGGATACTTCGATGGAAGGATCCTGGTCGAACAGATTGGGTATGGCATACAAGCCCGCAATCAGCAGGGTCAAGACGACCAGGAGATTTTTCCAGAGGGGAAAGCGATTCATGAGAAACGTCCTGGGGGGGCGTTGAGGGGAGAAGTAGGGAGAAGTAGGTGATCCAGCGAACCTGTGGGGCGGATCACAATTCTTTGAGAGAACCCTTGGGTAACAGGGTTTCCACAGCCTGACGGCGGATTTTGACCTCCACGCCAGGGGCCACCTCGAGTTTGGCAAAGTTCTCGCCCAGTTCGGTGATGCGGCCCGCCATGCCTCCGATGGTCACGACTTCGTCACCCTTGCCCATGGCTTCGACCATTTGCTTGTGTTCCTTCTGGCGTTTGACTTGGGGGCGGATCATCACAAAATAGAGTACCGCCACCAGAACAATGGGAAACAGCATGCCCATCAGCGGATCACCCGATCCTGACAATATTCCCGAGGAACCCTCGGCCCAGGCTTCAGAGATAAACAGACTCATAAATAATGGCCCTCCCAACGGACGCTTGGACGGATCCCCAGCTGTGCTGGGGGAAGCGAAAGGGGGAGATTATGGCACAGGGGAGCGACCGGTAAAATGAGAACCGTCCTAAAAAGCCGTCGCAGACAATAAAAAACGACCCGGAGTTAATGCTGAAATGGCCGAACCAGTTCTCTCAAGGCCCGGATTTGGGCTTCACAACTCTTGTTGGCGCTCACCGTATTCTGGCTGGCGTCATGGGTCGAGCGAGAGATGTCGGCGATGGTTTGGATACTGCGCTGAACATTGTTGACCAGGGTTTGGTCGGTGTCCGCTTCGGATGCGATATGACGGTTGTTGTCGGCCACCCGGCCGATGTCGGCGGCGATTCCCTCAAGTAAACCCGAGGCACCGGAGAATTGGCTCGAAGTCGCGGCGGCCTGGATGGAAGACTTCTCCATGGCTTGAGCGGCGTTGCGGGTCTCATCCTGAAGACGATGGATCATCTTTTCGATCTCTTCCGTGGATTGCTGGGTTCGGGTGGCCAGGGTGCGCACCTCTTCCGCCACCACCGCGAATCCGCGACCCTGCTCTCCGGCCCGGGCCGCCTCAATGGCCGCGTTCAACGCCAGAAGGTTGGTCTGCTCGGCAATTCCCCGGATGACATCCAGTACCACCCCGATATCGCTGCTATGCGCATCGAGTTTTTCCATGGCCGAAGAGGCACTGACCATCACCTGGTTAAGGGCGTCTAGGGAGCCAATGGCACCCGCAGTCAGCTGAGTCGCCTTGCGCGATTGCTCGCTGGCCTTGTCGGTGGCGC
>JBAXSA010000574.1:0-1945 GCA_037130945.1 Pseudomonadota bacterium
TGCGGCGTATCTTGTTTTGCAGCTGGAGGATGCCGTAGATCAAGGCCTCTGGTGTAGGCGGACAGCCCGGCACATAGATGTCGACGGGAACGATGCGGTTGCAGCCACGCACCACTGAATAGGAATAATGATAATACCCGCCACCATTGGCGCAAGATCCCATGGAAATGACCCAGCGCGGCTCGGCCATTTGATCATAGACTTTGCGCAACGCGGGTGCCATTTTATTGACTAGGGTGCCGGCCACGATCATGACATCCGATTGCCGAGGGCTCGGACGAAATACGATTCCAAAGCGATCTAGGTCGTAGCGTGCCGCCCCGGCGTGCATCATCTCGACAGCACAGCAAGCCAGGCCAAAGGTCATAGGCCACATCGAGCCGGTACGCGCCCAATTAATCAGCGAATCCGCCGAAGTGGTGACAAAACCGCGATCAAGGATGCCTTCTACTCCCACTCCAGAGCCCCCTTCTTCCATTCATAAACAAAGCCCACTACCAGAATTCCCAAAAACAACATCATTGCCCAAAATCCGGTCGAACCGACATCTTTCAATACCACTGCCCACGGGAACAAAAACGCAATCTCAAGATCAAACACGATAAAAAGGATGGCCACCAGATAATAGCGGACATCAAATTTCATACGTGCATCTTCAAACGCCTCGAAGCCGCATTCATATGGAGAATTTTTTTCGGAATTGGGGCGGTGAGGGCCCAATATACGGCCCAGCATCAGGAGAACGATACCGACGCCGAGTCCTACCAATATAAAT
The DNA here is from genome assembly GCA_037130945.1 of Pseudomonadota bacterium. Taxonomy (GTDB): domain Bacteria; phylum Pseudomonadota; class Gammaproteobacteria; order Chromatiales; family Chromatiaceae; genus JBAXSA01. The sequence continues at coordinate 776 of JBAXSA010000574.1, forward strand.
AACAAAACCGGCAGGTAGGCCGCTAACACTAATTTACCCCCAGGCGATCAAGTCGGCATTGCGAGAATGGATCGTATCGTGCCGGGAGTCTAAGGCATATAAAAACTAGGTGTCAAGGTGCCGTAAATTCCGTCGCGCCAATTCTTCTCCGTCTTCATCCATCGTCCCGTTGTCGTCTGCCCTCCGGGCCGCCCGGATGGTGGCTATCCTGGCCTGGCGGAGATGCGCCTTAATGACGGGCGGCGGCAATCCCGCCAGAGAGGGCACAGGTGCCTGACGGGCCGCCCTCAGCGCGTTCAGAAAATGCTCGCGTTGCGGATAAGGACGGTTCTCAAGGCCCAGGCGTCCCCGGTAATCGGCCTCGCAAGCCAGGAGGAACGGCTCGGCCCGTTGAGGACGGCGGAATAGATCCAGGGTCTCAAACAGATCAAGCAAGGTGCCTGGGCGCAGTTCATCGATTCGATGAGCCTTGCCATGATGACGGGCGACCTGGCCCGCCAGTTCGGCAAATTCGCGCGGTACCCGCAATCGTTGACAAACCGCCATGACCAGTAGGGCACCGCTATCCTCATGACCATGATGCGACGGCCAGTACTTGGGTGGGGTGAGGCCCTTGCCCAGATCGTGCAGCAGAGCGGCAAAGCGTACCGATGGCTCGGCGCGCAAGGCTGCAGCTTGATCCACTACCTGCATGACATGCTCACCCGTATCGATTTCCGGGTGCCATTGGACGGGTTGCGGCACCCCCCACAGACGATCCAGTTCGGGCAGCAAACGCGCCAAGGCCCCAGAAGCCCGCAAGATCCGGAAGAAAGGAGAAGGCCGATCCTCGCCGAGCGCCCGCACCATCTCCTGCCACACCCGTTCCGCCACCAGGGCATCCACCTCACCCTCCGCCACCATGCGCCGCATCAGGGCCAGGGTTTCTGGGGCCACTCGAAATCCGAGCGGGGCATAGCGGGCGGCCAGACGGGCCACGCGTAGGATTCGCACCGGATCCTCGGCAAAGGCGGGGGAGACATGCCGCAACAGGCGCTGGTTTAAGTCAATCAGACCCCCGTAAGGATCGATCACCCGGCCATCGGCGTCTTCGGCCATGGCATTGATGGTGAGATCGCGTCGTCCCAGATCTGCTACCAGGGTAACCGCCGGATTGGCATCGATCTCAAA
>JBAXSA010000575.1:0-1943 GCA_037130945.1 Pseudomonadota bacterium
GCGGGGGCGGGAGACACCGCGGCCACGGGGATGGCGCCTTCCAGGAACGGCTCCGCCTTCCGCGCGGTTACCCCGCGCGTGCGGAACACCGCCAGCGCCACCAGCGCTCCCAGAATCGCCAGCACCAGCAGGGCGACAACCACCTGTTCCAGCCGTGAAAAGTAAAGGCGCATGCACACCACGCCAATGAGTGAATTTGCCCCATTCTACGAGGATGCGGCGGAATGGGGAAGAGAATGGGCGTTTGCGAGTGTCTTTGCACCTTGATTTTTTGAGGATTCGAAGGATTTTCGTGATTGATTTCCCTCCGGCACTAGCAGCCTGCGGATAAAGTCGGGCTCAGAGGAATTCGCGTCGAGATGGCGAACTCAAGGAGTATGAGCCAAGGACAGAAGAAGAGAGCAGTTCCCAGCTTGTTCATCCCAAGCGGCGACCCGTATGTCCATATTCCGAAGCGGCATTTCTACGAGCGCCTGGATGCCCTGATCGATTTGTCGTTCGTGCGCGAGTTGACCGCGCCGCTGTATGCCGCGACGATCGGACGTCCCTCGCTCGACCCGGTGGTGTTTTTCAAGTGCATGCTGGTGGCGTTTTTCGAGAACATCGTGGCCGACCGGGCGTTGGAGTTTCGCCTGGCGGACTCGTTGGTGATCCGGAAATACCTCGGCTATGGGCTGGAAGAACGGACGCCGGACGAGAGCACGCTGCGGAAAACCCGCCACCTCATCCCGGAAGAGGTGTTTCGCCTGGTCTTCATGCGCGTGCTGGCGCAGTGCGCGGAGCAGGGATTGGTGCGGGGGCGCGTGCTGGGGATCGATTCCACCACGGTGGATGCCAACGCGAGCATGGACTCGCTGGTGCACAAGGTGCTGGGCTGCACCTATGAGGAGTTCATGCTGGCCCTGAAGCGGCAGGACGCGCCGGACGCCACCCGCGAGGAGGCCAAATCGGCAGATAAAGGCCGATCTGGGAAAGCGAGCAATCGGGACTGGGAGAGCCCGACCGATCCTGACGCGCGGGTGATGCAGCATGCCGACAAGCACACGCATCTCTCGTATCACGTGGATGCCACAGTCGATCTGGAGAGCGGGGTGATCGTGGCGGTGGGGGCGGATTACGCCGATCACAGTGATCAGCAGACGTGTCTGGACCGGGTGGATGAGGCGGTGGAGAACGTGGAGGCGGTCGGCGGGACGCCGCAGATGGTCGTGGCCGACAAGGGGCACCACAGCGGGGAGAACCTGCGCGGGATCGCGGAGCGGGGCTTGATTCCCCTCATCAGCAGCCCGTGCCAGATGCGAGGAGCGGAGGGCTTTCGCCGGGAGGATTTCACCTACGACGAGGCGAGCGACCGGTATACCTGCCCGGCGGGGCAAGTGTTGACGCGTCGCATGAGTCGTCAGGATACGAAGTTATACCAGGCGCGGGGGGCGACGTGCCGAGCCTGCCCGTACTTTGGGGTGTGTACGAAAAGCAAGACCGGTCGTGGCTTGTCGATCAGTCATGACGATGCGATCATCCAGCAAAATCGAGCGCGGGTGCATCATCCCGACGCGCGTCCCGTCATGATGATCCGCCGCCAACGCGGGGAAGCGCCGTTCGGCTACTGGAAGCAGTTCGGTGGCCTGAGTCGCCTCACGGGCCATGGCGTGACCTTCGCCACGAAAAAAGCGCTCATCGCCGGCATCGGCTGGAACGTGCGCAAGCTGATCACGGCTACCGGCGCTGTTTTACGCAGGTTGTCAGCCTTTTGGGGCTTGCTGAAAGGGCTACTGACCGTCGCGAGGGCGATTTGCGAGGGCTTGGGCGAAAAAACACGCCAAAGCCCGTTCACATCATGGAACTGTAGGCACGCAGAATAGGCTCATCAAAAAGGGCCTTTATCCGCGGGCTGCTAGCCCGGATTATTCATGAAGGGTTCGGCATCCCCCTCTAGGCTGCCC
>JBAXSA010000576.1:0-1938 GCA_037130945.1 Pseudomonadota bacterium
TCCGCTCCAGTAAAGTGAAGTGCTGCATGGCCAGAGGGATGACCACAGCGGGATATTCAGAACCCTGGCTCTTGTGAATGGTGACCTATTGGGGTCTATGGGGCGCAAGCAACATGCGTATCTTTTCTACCAAACACCTTTGAAGGACATGGGAGGGTTGATGTGAAACATCCCATCATCAGGATGATGAGGATTGCCATGAAAACTGGATGGGGATGCACCTACCCGCTGGGTGGTGGCTCCTCGCCCGACCGGATCTGAAGATCACGTTGACGCAGCCGGGCGAGTTTCTCTCCGATCTGAATCTCCAGTCCGCGCGGAACTGGTCGGTAATAGACGCGCTCCGGCATGTCGTCTGGGAAATAGCGCTCGCCGCTGGCGTAAGCGTCAGGCTCGTCGTGGGCATAGCGGTAGTGCTTTCCCATGCCTAGCGATTTCATCAATCGGGTAGGGGCATTGCGAAGATGGATCGGAACCTCCCGTGAACCCTGTTGACGAGCATCCGCCTGGGCCGTTTTCCAGGCGGCGTAAACCGCATTGCTCTTGGCCGCGCAGGCCAGATATACCACGGCCTGGGCCAGGGCCAATTCGCCCTCGGGACTGCCCAGCCGGGCCTGGGTGTCCCAGGCATCCAGCGTCAAAGCCAGCGCACGGGGATCCGCGTTGCCAATATCTTCCGAAGCCATCCGTACCAGACGCCGGGCGATATACAGCGGATCGCAGCCGCCGTCTATCATTCGCGCCAGCCAATAAAGCGCCGCGTCCGGAGCCGAGCCACGCAGGCTCTTGTGCAGCGCCGAGATTTGGTCGTAGAAGACATCCCCGCCCTTGTCAAACCGCCGGATCCCCTCACCGGCAACGGTGGCCACCTGTGTGGCGGCGAGCAGTCCACCATCGGCCAGATCGGCCGCCTGTTCGAGCAGATTCAGGGCGCGGCGGGCATCGCCGTCGGCCAGTTCTACCATCAGCGCCAAGGCATCGGGTTCCGCCGTCATGCCACCCAGCCCCTCGGCGAGGGCACGTTCAAGCAACCCCCGCAGGTCTTCCCGGTCGAGGGATTTCAGCACATAGGTTCGAGTCCGTGACAGCAGTGCATTATTGATTTCAAAGGACGGATTTTCGGTGGTGGCACCGACAAATAGAAAGGTGCCATCCTCCACATGGGGCAAAAAGGCATCCTGTTGAGATTTGTTGAAACGATGAACCTCGTCGATGAACATTAATGTGCGCACGCCGATTTGGGCCGCCCGCCGGGCCTGTTCGACAGCCTCGCGAATCTCCTTGACCCCGCACAGCACCGCCGACAGCGCCACAAAGCGCCACCCAGAACCCTGAGCCATCAGGCGGGCAAGAGTGGTTTTACCCGTGCCGGGCGGACCCCACAGGATCATGGAGTGCAGGCGATCCTGTTCGATGGCACGACGCAACGGTCGGCCTTCCCCCACCAGATGGGTTTGTCCCACGAATTCGGCCAGACTCCGGGGCCGCAAGCGGTCTGCCAACGGCCGTCCGAAATCACCCAAACGGGTGGCGGGAATGCTTTTTTCCATGCTGGGCATGCGAATGTCTCACAATGTCATGATAGCCCACGGCTTTGATATCCATCGATGGTATAGAAAAATTCAACTGGTTACACCGATCCCCCCTTTGCCTAAGACCACTACATCAATCCAGCGCAGACTGCTCATCACCACCCCCGAGTGCTCCACCATTCACCCGCTCCCGCAACTCCCTTCCAGGCTTGAAGTGCGGCACATGCTTCCCGGTTGTTTCAACCGGCTCCCCCGTTTTGGGGTTGCGCGCCTGATGCGGCGGCCTGTAGTGAAGGGAAAAACTCCCAAAGCCACGAATCTCGATGCGCTCGCCGGATGCCAAGGCATCCCCCATCTGGTCAAGAATCGCCTTGACCGCGAGTTCCACATCCTGGTTGGGTAGGGT
>JBAXSA010000577.1:0-1937 GCA_037130945.1 Pseudomonadota bacterium
GGCCAGAGCTGTTCAGGTCGGCGAAAACTGACAGCCAGGGCAGGGTGCGTTTCAAGATTCCAGAGACTTTACAAGCCGGCATGATTGAAATCACGGCACGGTTCAGCAAAGGAAAATAGGACCTTTACAAATAAGTTAAAGACAAGTAGCCTCTCAACGGATAGAATAGAGTTGATTACAAAACTCATCCGAAAAAGAGGCTACGATGACAGTTTACATGAATTCTACATTTTCCGCCAGTGTTACCTGGCCTGACCCCATGGAAACGATTTATCAGACATTGCCAGGCTATACCCAAGGATTGGCGAGGTGGAAGCGGGAAGATCTAGGGTTGTGCGAGCGACTTTTTATTGGAGCGGTGATGAATACGCCCAGAGAGCAACGCAGTTGGGGTAGCGTCAGTTGGCTAGGGGAGACAATGGATGTGAGCCGGCCGACACTGTATGCGATTGGGAGAAGGACAAAAGAAGGTCTGATGGCGCCACCCAGGGTGGTGGAAGAGAGTGCGCAAGCGTCCACAGGGTCAGCCACTTCGGACGGCCAGAAGACGATCCGACTAACGCCCAACCGGATCAAACGCACGACTTTAGCGCTGGAGCTGCCTGGAGGAGTATCGGAACGCTCGGCAGAAATCTGCCTCCAAACCGCCTTTGACGAAGGTCGCTCTCCGGCGTTCCAGACCGGGCTAAGGCATGAGGCAGGCAGACGCGCCGCTGAAATATTGCAAGCGGTCGATTACTCGGTGATGGGAGAGGTAGTGCAAGCCAGGGATGAAATCTTTGTGGGCCATGAGCCGATCCTACTGATGGTCGAGCCGCATAGCTTGGTGATTACTGGGCTATATGCCACTGCAGATCGGGATGCGGAGACCTGGGGCTGCGTCTTGCTGTTTACCAAGGATCGGGGGGTGCAGATCCAGGGACTGTGCGAAGATAATTGTAATGTGTACGACCTCTCTCAAAAAATGGCTCAGGTGGATGCTGCCATTCAAAAAGATGTTTGGCATCCGTTGGAAGATTTTAAAATCACCATTCACGATGTGGAACGCGAAGCACTCCAGAAGCTCAGCGTGACGGAACAACTGGAAAAAAAGTTAGGGGAACACTGGGCGGAGGCGTTATTTACGGAATGGGTGAAACCCTATGAACAAATGGAGAACTTGCTGACCCAAATCAGCGCCTTGCGTTTCTGGCATGGATGTTGGTGGGATGCCGTCGAGTTGGTCGATTGGCGGAGTGGCGAAATCCGTACGCGTGCGATCAACCAGTGGTTGGCAAAAGAAGCCTTGCAGGGGATGCGCCAACTTCCTCACCCGCGGATCCAGAAATTGGTGAAAAGTCTGGAAAAGCTACGCCCCGAAATGCTGACTTTCCTGGATGGCATCCAGGAACCCCTGAGGGAGTGGCAGACCCAGGCGGCATACCATTTCCAAAATCCAGCCTCGGCCCTGGCTTTCCAGAACAGTGTGGCGCGTTTCTGGCGCTTGGAGCATGCGGTGCGGCACAATGGACACCAGGAGTTTGCGAAAGCGGCTTTGGAAGCGCAACAATGGCTGACGCTCTGGATCGAAGACGATCCTCAGCTCCAAGGGCTGGCCGAAAAACTCTTGAATATCCTCGAAAGAACGGTGCGCACCAGCTGTGCTGCTGAAACCATCAACAGTGTTTTGCGTCCTTACCTGGCTCGACGGCGAGAGTGCACCACCTTAGAAAATAGACAATTGTTCTTGAACCTTTTTGTTTTGTGGTTCAATATGCACAAATTTGATCGCGGACTACGCGAGGGCAAATCCCCTTACGAAATCGCCGGGATTGATTTGGGCACGGACGATTGGCTGACCTTACTGGGTTATCCGCCTGACTAAACAGAATGTGGGTTCGCTAGTTTTATAATTTCGTTATTCTACCTGCTTTGTCGGGATTTATCTGCTTTAATCC
>JBAXSA010000578.1:0-1935 GCA_037130945.1 Pseudomonadota bacterium
GCCGAGGAGGTGGCACCTGGCCAGACGATCACGACCCCGGATCTCGATCTCGGCCCCTGGGTAGATCAGGACGCACGAATCTATGTCGGTTATGGCCAGGCGGGGGAAAGCCTCGAGGATCTGCTGGCTGCGGCACGCTATCGCCTGGTCTATGTGACCCCCCGCGACGATGCACTCAAGACACTGGATCCAAACACCGTGCCGCGTGGTCTCGGCAACCTGCAGATTGAGAGTGAGATCAGCGGCACCACCGAGGCCCGCAGCTTGCGGGCGATCCTGCATATTCCCGGCGATCAGGCTGGCCAGACCGCCTCGGTTTACGTCCTGGCCAACACGGGTCAAGACTGGAGATCTTGGTGGTCGCTCGATGGGCAGGGCTGGAATGGCTGGGCGGATGCCGCCACCCTACCCTTCTACCACGGCCCCTTGCCGTCACAACTCGAGATACCGATCTTGGAGGCGGCCAGCCTGCCGGGGCTGGAAGGCACGGAGGTGTGGGTTGGCTACGGCCAAGATCCCCAGGAGATGCTGCGAGCCGGTCGGTTGCAACTGCTCGACACCCTGGGCACGGGCGGCTGTCCCACAAATGCGCGGTAGAAGGTGCCGTCGTCAGCCCGACACCCTGGGCACGGGCGGCTGTCCCACCTGCGGGGTACACATGGCCTCGCCCACGGTGGTGGCACCGAGTTATCAGACCAATATCGCCGATGGTGCCTCCCAGCAGCCGGTCACGGCTAACTGGGACATCGATGGCGATGGCAAACCGGACATTGCGATACGGGTCACCGGGCAGGTCTCGGGCGCGGGTCAGTGGACGGCGGCCTATGATGCCCTCGGGGCGCTGCCCCACATGACCGGCGGCCACTGGATTCGGCCCAACACGCCGGCGATTGCCGCGAATCGCAATCTGGGAACGCTCCAGGGCTATCAGGTCTCCGGGTTTGACCCCTGATACGAATGGCAGCCATCCGGCCCAGCATGCCCTGAATTTTGCCTTCAGCCAGCCGGTGCCGAACGACACAGTGGTAATGATTGGCGACCTGGGAAGCCATCAGACCGAGGGTGCCAAGCCCCGTTCGGGGCCTGCCCAGTACACATTCGCCTTTACCCTGGGAGGAAGGTCTGCGGATACCAGCGGCTGGCGCTTCCAGGTGGTCGATCCGTTGGGCGCCGATGGCCGCAGTGATCCGGGCGATCTTATCGCCAACCCGGTCGATAACGATTACGAGATCACTCAAGACAACGGGGTTGTCCGGGTGACGGTCAATCGGGCGAATGCCGAGGGAGCCACCGATCATTTTCCCAATCTGATGCTTCTGATCGAGACCCGTCGCGGCACCTTCGACAATATGGCCGAGTCCTCCACCTCGGTCGAGGCGGATGCCTTCCATGTTGCCTTTGCCCATCCGCTTTGCCCGGCGGCGGTGAGGCCATGAGCGCCTAAGATTCGGCGAATTCAACTGCCCTTTCCCCCTCCCAACCTCTCCCCCGCTGGGGGGATAAACCGCCGGCGGGGGTTCGTGGGCGGGGCTTACGCCCGGATAACGGTGATACGCCGACCCTGGGGACTGGTCTGCTCGCCGCTGCCGGCGCGTTCGGCCATCGGCGGTTGACCCGAGCGTCGATCGAAGATCACCAGCCAGCCGGTGTTCAAGCCCAGCCCGGCCAGATAACCATCCAGTTGCAGCAGCCCCGCTGCCAGCGGATCCGGTTCCCCCTCCCGCCAGACTTTTAGTTCCATCCCCAGCGTCACCGCGCCGTAGCGCAGACACAGATCCATTCGCCCTGATCCGATGGCGTATTCCCGCTCCAGCGTGCCGTCGCCATTGACCACCCGATGCAGGAACGCCATTAGCACCAGATGCGGGGCGATTTCGTGATAGGGGGCGCTGCCCAGCAACGGTTGGCCGTGTTGCCGCCAGAAGGCCAGAAAAG
>JBAXSA010000579.1:0-1935 GCA_037130945.1 Pseudomonadota bacterium
CGACCGCTATTTTCAGATCATGCAGGACCGGCACGGATGGATGCTCGACCAAGCCATGTCGACCCTGATCACCGACCTCCAAAATCGACGACTGCTTGAATCCACCTTGATCGTCGCCGTAGGCGAATTCGGCAGGACCCCCAAAATCAACGATAAAGCTGGCCGCGACCACTGGAACCCTTGCTATTGCGCTGTGCTCGCAGGCGGTGGAGTACGCGGCGGAGCACTCATCGGAGCCTCTGACAAACGCGGCGAACATCCTGCCCAAAGACCCGTCCAGCGCCAGTATACTGGATGGAGCTTAACAGGGCACTCGCTGGCACTACCGGAGGACCGTTGGCTAAGGCGTGGAAAGCATCCGAGGGTGTTACCGCGCCGGGCGTCGAAGTGTTGTGGGGTTCGCTGTTGATGCAACGATTAGCGGCGCTTTGCTACACGCTCCAATCGCAACGTGGCGATGGTAAATTTATCTTGCCCTGCCGCCAGTGCGCGGAGTTGCTATCGTCCTTTCCGGAGTGCGGGGAGGTTTCGCATGTTGAGACCAACCGGATGATGCACGCCTTAGAGCACTCCAATCTGATCAAGCGGCTACAGGACGGCAAGGCTGGTAAGGCAGGCGCGGGCTCTGGTGTTGCCACTGAATACACTTATACAGGGGGAATCGTATGACTCAGCAACTAGCTCAACTGCGCGCAGCGCTCAGTGACCGGATCGACCGTTACTGCTGGCCTGACCAGTGCGGGATGTGGGCGGTCTACGTCCACCAACCTTTGACCGAAGATGTTCTTCGGGAATTACTGTGGATCGACGGTTTCACGCCCGCTCCCGATGATGTTCTATTTTTGAGGCTTTGGAGACTGTTCCTTGCACCATTATGAAAACGATAATACCACCACTTGAACTTTACGGTTATCGCTGGTATGTGATGACCACGCGTCAACAACCAACCGGCTTTGTGATCCACTTGGCTTGTCGTTGCTACGATTGCGACGAAAGCGGGCTATGGATGGGCAGCGAATTGATGAGCGGAACGCCCATCCTGTCGATCAGACGAGCGACCTTAGCTGAGGTAACTGCGCACTGGGGGAGGATACAACCTGTTTCGTCGACGGAGGGGAAGACTGTGAAGCTGGCGGTTGACCGCTCTGAGATGACGGAAGATCATCCCCCGCAGCCTTGAGCGTAGCATCCATCTCTTCCTGCAAAGCATCCAGCTCCCCTTGCAGCCGCTGGACCTTCCGGGGGCAGACGCTCTTGATGTAGGAGCTGATAAATTTGGCCAGCATGGGATTTGCACCGAACGGCAACCAGCAAGCGTCATCGAGAACGCGGCACAGCAAAACGTCTGTAGGTTGATCGCCGCGCCTTGAAACCCAAAGCCCGAGACTTTGGCCCAGTCGGATTGCGTTTTTGTGCCGCTTGCTGATGGCTCCGATCCCGAGTTGCCTGGATACGGACCCGGCGCCATTGCTGAGAATGCCAATGGATCTTCGGGACTGCTTCTTCCCTTTCTGTGCCCTTGGCCGCAGATCGTTACCCCTTTCCGTTATAACCACCCTAGATGACTGTAAATGAACGTGCACGCATTCCGTGTCGCAGTGCACTGAGTAGCCAATTACCTCCCTGCCAGCGAGGGTCTCAAATTGGGGGATTAGTCGCTCTTGCATAGTCTGATCGATAAACCGCTTAACCCAATCCCGGGACTCGGTATCGCGTGATGCCTGATCGTAAAGCCACGCAGAGTGCCAGGGAGAAAAATGCGATGCGAATTGGTCTAAAGCCTTTTTCCTGTAGTGCTTGGTTACAGTCGTTTTCCCGGTTGAACGCCGGGTGACGGTTCCCCAGTACCAACGGCGAGCATGATTCTCCCGCTCCAGATGCTGCACGAAATCATCCTCGCCGGCGGGCTGGTATCTCCCGGCCTGGGCGATATAC
>JBAXSA010000580.1:0-1931 GCA_037130945.1 Pseudomonadota bacterium
GGCAGGTGGTTGAGCCATGACCGGCAGGGTGAACAACCCCATCGCCACCGCCAAAGCAACCGATACAGAACCAAGAGTTGGTTTAGTCATATTTGAATCGCCTATACACATTGATTAAAAAAAGGAAAAAACTAGCGTCCCCATTCCCGTGGGTAATTATAGGCCGGCTAGATTCCGGTGCAAGTCAGGCCCGCGTTCAGGGGGAGCGGATACCCCACGGATCTCCGCGAGCTTGTTCCGCAGGTCACGGCTTCGCACGGGCTTGGACAGGTAGTCCGTCATCCCGGCCGCCAGGCATTTTTCGCGAAAGCCCGAGATGGCATGTGCCGTGAGCGCGATGATGGGCGTCTCGATGCCGCTCGCACGGATGGCTCGCGTCGCACCAAAGCCGTCCAGACGAGGCATCTCGATGTCCATCAAGATGACGTCGTAGGGATTCGCCTGGGCCATGACGACGGCCTCCTCGCCGTCTTGCGCGACCGTCACGCGGTGGCCGCCCTTGGTGAGTACCGCCACCGCGAATTTCTGGTTAACCCGGTTGTCTTCGACCAAGAGGATGGTCAGCCCGGTTTCGGCCAGATCCTGGATCAAGGATGGCGACTGAAGATTGCGTGGCGTCTCGCTAGCACGGCCAAAGCACGCCATAAACCAAAAAACGCTGCCTCGTCCCGGTTCGCTCTCGACCCAGATGCGTCCTTCCATCATTTTTATCAGATGGCTGCAGATAGCCAGACCCAGGCCGGTACCACCGAACCGGCGGGTCATCGAGGTATCCGCTTGGGTGAAGGCCTCGAAGATGGCACGCTGTTGCTCGGGGGCGATGCCGATACCGGTGTCGCTGACACTGAACGCGAGCCTCGCGCCATCCGCGCCGAGTTCCTCCACCGCCGCATGAACCGTGATACCGCCCTGTAACGTGAACTTGACGGCGTTACCAAGAAGATTGATGAGAATCTGGCGCAAACGGGTGGGATCGCCCATCAGAATCTCCGGAATCCGCTCATCGATTTGCAAATCAAGCACCAGACCCTTTTCATGGGCCTGCATTGTCAGCATTCGCACCGTATCCGAAAGCACGGCTCGTGGTTTGAACGCCACCCGTTCGAGAGCCATCTTGCCCGCTTCGATTTTCGAGAAATCGAGGAGATCGTTCAGCAGGGTCAGCAATCCCCGGGCCGAGTCCTGGGCTAGTTCGACATACTGCCGTTGCTCGGCCGTGAGCCTGGTTTCCATCATCAGCTCCAGCATCCCCAGCACACCATTCATCGGCGTGCGTAACTCGTGGCTCATGTTGGCCAAAAAGTGACTCTTGGCCAGGCTGGCGGCCTCGGCTGCGGCTTTTTCCCGTTGCAGTTCGATTTCGAGTTTCTTGCGAATGATGGCGTTGCGCACAGCGCGCCTCAGCGCGTCCTGGTCGAACTGGCCCTTGACCAGATAATTCTGGGCACCGGCTTCGAGTGCTGTGACGGCCAGCGCGTCGTCGTCGTGCCCTGTAAGGACGATGATCGCCAGGTCGGGGGCAGCAGCACGCAAGGCCCGCAGCGTATCAATGTCTGAGGAATCGGGCAGCCCCAGGTCGAGCAGAACGACATCGGGTGGATCACGGCGAATGGCCTCAATGGCTGAAGCCAGGGTGGTTGCCCACCCAACGGCATCTGTTCCATTCCCGACGCCAAATCCGGCCATCCGCACCTGGATTCGCACCAGGCCAAAATCGCCGGGATCGTCCTCGACCACCAGAATCGACAGGGCTTTCTGAAGTATTTCGCTCATGCAATCTCTCGGGTGGTGTTGATCACGGCTGCGGACGTTTAGTCCTGAAAAATTCGCCGTTCGTTTTTATTGCCGATTGTCCGCGATGCGATCTCGCCAGATCTGGGCGGTTCGCGTCAGGTTGGACTCTTGGAGGCTGGTCAGATGGCCATCGGCGA
>JBAXSA010000581.1:0-1924 GCA_037130945.1 Pseudomonadota bacterium
GCCTTGGCCGAGCAGCATCCCGCTCGACTTCGCAATGCTGGCGATAAGGCTAAACTGATTTCATCGAACGATAGCTCCGGCTTCACGTTCCGCGGACGTTTCACCGACAAAGAACAGGCCATTTCTGTTGGACATGAGATTTCGCAAAAGGCACATAGTGCCTTGCGATGGCTCATTGGCCGTCAAGGATATCGTCACGACACTCAAGTTTTTATCGCCTGGGCGGTTTCAGGGAAGCAGTTTCCCTCGCCCTTCGGCGAGTTGGGGGGCTGGGGGGAATGGAACGACGACGAGGTTCCCGAACCCGAGACCGTGCCAGCCGAAGCCCCCCCCGATCATACCCGTGACCTTGGCCAGTCTTTTGCCCGACGCCTGAATGTCTACATGGCCGGCTATGGTGAGATCGATAATCCGACCGAAGATATCGTAGTCATGGGCCTGGACTCCGCTACTACAGGCCGCATGGCGATCACGTATTATCGTGAACTCAAGGGGGCCGAATTCCTGGAACGTCTGCGGCGCTGGCACACGGCAATGGCGTGGCCGCAGCGTTTCAGCCGCAAGGAGACCGACGCGAAGGGCAAATCCAAACCCGTCGTTGGTTGGAGTCCCGCCGCCCCTGCGCCGGATACCATCTCTGTGGCTGCCTATGGCCGCCGCCTCGATGACAAGCTGCGCAAAGCCACTGTTGAACGCTTGATTCCCTGCGTCATCGACGGGCGCCCCTTGCCCCGCGACCTGATGGAGGCCTGCGCGCACCGTGTCATCCATCGCTCTGGGCAAGACTCCTGGGAATGGGAACTGTCCCTGGGTGTGGCTTGCGCGCTGTTCAAAGGCTTTTACGAAACCCATCCCGACTCGCATCAACGGAGGTCTTATGCCATGGCCCTGGAACCCACGCGGACCAGCCGCGACTACCTGTTTGGCCGCCTGCTGGCGATCGCCGAGAACATAGAACAAAAAGCTCTCAAATATGCCGATGAAAAGGAACGCCCGACCAATGCCGAGCGCCTGATGCAGCATTTTGCCATGCGGCCTGCTTCAGCTTGGCTAAACATTAGGCTTGCTCTTGAACCCTACCTGGAGCGGTTGCGAAGCAGCAGCCCCGGCCTGCTGAAAATCCGTAAGGATTTGCTCGACGATGTGACCGGTTTGTTCCAGCCTGACGATTTCACCGACGACAGCCGCCGCCTCAGCCCCGAGTTTCTGCTGGGCTACCACTGCCAGCGCCTCGATTTCCGGTACAAACCCGGCGCCGAAAACGCCACCGATGCCGAAGGAGACAAGGCATGACCTCTCTGCACCATAAAATCGACTTTGCATTAATCCTTTCTGTCAAAAACGCAAACCCTAACGGCAACCCGCTTGATGGCAACCGTCCGCGCGTCACCTATGACGGTATCGGAGAAATCTCGGACGTTTGCCTGAAGCGCAAACTGCGCGACCGCTTACAGGAAAGCGGACAAGCAATCTTCGTGCAATCCGACGACCGCAAGGTCGACGACATGAAAAGCCTGAAAGATCGTGCGGAATCTGCTAAATTCGGCTTGGGCAAGGACGCCTTCAACGCCAAAAAGACCAGCCGCGACGCCACCGCCAAGGCGGCCTGCGCTAAATGGTTCGATGTGCGCGCCTTCGGTCAGCTTTTCGCCTTCGGCAAGACCAAAGATGCTGATGACAAAAGCAAAGATGCCGACGGTGTGTCGATCCCCATCCGTGGACCACTGACCATCCAGTCGGCGTTCAGCATCGAACCGGTCTCCATTACCAGCACCCAGATCACCAAAAGCGTCAGCGGTGAAGGCGACGGCAGCAAGCGCGGTTCCGACACCATGGGCATGAAGCATCGTGTCGACGGTGGGGTTTACATCACTTTCGGCAGCATCAATCCGCAACTGGCAGAACGCACCGGCTTCAGCGATGC
>JBAXSA010000582.1:0-1922 GCA_037130945.1 Pseudomonadota bacterium
CCCAGCAGAACCCGAAAAGTCTAACTTAGCTACTGGTCCGAATTTTGGGGTCCATGTCTGGTTGCCGTGCTTGCTAATGGACCCTTGAAAGCGCCGTTGCGCCGAGCTGTCTTCCCGCGGGCACATCCCGGTGTAACTGGCCACTTGCCGCCGATTGTCGAACCGGTTCCAGTCCCCCGCCCCTCGCTCCCAGGGGCACCGCCAACTTCGACCAGAGACTTTCGGTCCATCAGGCCCCTTCCAAATGCGCGCCGCCAGCTGCCGTGGCGTCCTCTCCTCGCAGTGTCCCAGGTCCGCGGAGGACCGTGCATCGTCAGTTGTCACAACAATACCTTGCGTACGGCCAAGGTCCGGGCCAGCTCCACCAACCCGGCGTCGTGCTCGTGGAGGAATAACAGTAGCTTTCGCTGGGGACTTGCGCTCCGGAGTTTGGGGCGGTATTTCATGGCCATGAAATACGGTGATGGAAAGAATGATGGCGGCAATGGCCCTGACGGTATTTTTGCGCAAGAGCCCGGGCCCGTAGAGTCACTCCTCCTTAATGACGATCCCTGTCGAAAGATCTTCAAGCCGGATGACGCCCATTGGGGCGAACTTATCCTCCCGTCATCCCATGAGCAATCCCATCGTAATGATCGTGGCGCCAGGATCCTGATCTTCGCGGGATACCTGTATGGTTATCTCCTCATGGAGGCTTTAAAAGACTGCGAGCTACGGTTTCCCGACAGAATCAATATTGTTGGTTTGGTCACCGACGACCCGGCGAACCCCAACGCAAAGATCAGCCGGAAAAAGAGGCTGTGGTCGTTGGTGGATAGGCCGGAAACGATTCTCCTGGAAACGGAAATGATCGAAACGGCGCTCACCTTCGGGATTCCCTGTTACACGGGCGAAGTCAAATCCGCCTGCTTTCGCCGGCTGCTGGCCGAATTCAGACCGGATGCCATCATTTCATGCGTGTTCGGACAGGTCATTGACCAAGCGATCATTGATTGTCCTCCGCTAGGCATCTACAATTTTCACGCCGCCGATCTCGCTAGCGGCCATGGCGCCGGGCCGCAATTCTGGGAGGATGCCATTACGCGCGGGCTGACGACGACCAAGGTGACTGTGCACTGGGTTGCGGCGGAAATTGATACTGGCCATATTGTCGGGGCCTCCCCACCTGTTTATGTCCGGATGGCGGACGGGAACTTTCCGGAGGATCCGGCCGTGATGTTGCGGAAGACCGTGGATCCCGTTGACCAGATGGGCGCCACCCTGGTTGCTGAAATCGTAAGGAGATCCGAGGCCGGGAAACCGGGCTTCATCGAGGCATTGGATTTTGAAGCCGATTTCTCCCCAGCTCGCAAACAACAGCTGCTGGAACCGATTCGTGATCGGGTGCTGGATGGCCGGCTGCCCCGCTCGCCCGAGCCTATAAGGTTTCTGTAAAGGGCGATTTGTGCACATCCAGCCAACCTCAGACCGCTGTTTCTTTCGACAGTTTGCATGATCACCAGTCTCTTTGCGGCGCAACTGACGGTGACTTTTATCGTGGGTGGGCTCTGGATCTTTCTTACCGTCCTGGCCGGATCTCATTTCGGAAGCAAGATCGGTGGTTTCATTGGCGGGCTCCCTTCTACGGCCTTGCTATCATTCTTTTTCATTGGATATACGCAATCGCCGGAGTTGGCCGCGAGGGCGACTACGGTTTTTCCATTGGCCGTAGGGGTATCCGGGGTTTTCCTGGTCGTTTACGCCTCGGTTTCCCGGCTAGGGTTTCTGCCGGCGCTGTCGGTTAGCTTGCTGGTCTGGTGCGCCTTGTCGTATTTGATCCTCGTGCTTCATCCAGAAAGGTTCGGGCTAATCCTGCTCGTGTATGCGGTCGTCATGGTCTGCGCCTTTCATATTCTCGAGAACATTTTATCAGTCAGATCCGT
>JBAXSA010000583.1:0-1921 GCA_037130945.1 Pseudomonadota bacterium
TCATCCGTAAAAATTCTCCCCTGATTTCGCTGGATTGCCAGTTTATGATAGTGGGTCAGTCTGGCTAAATTTTTTTCGTCGTTCATCATACTAGGATAATTGATGAATTCTACATAGTGCGCCACAAGTTCATGGTATGCTTCGAGGTTCCCCAGTGCCAGACGCAGCACCGCTTCGTCGCTAATGATTGGTACTGCATCGCCGCTCCTGATATTCCTTATCAGGCTGGATTGAACACCTGTCTCGATGCTTGTGCTGTTGGAAGGAGTATAGCGAGGCATTGTAAACCCTTCATTATAAGTATGATACAGCCACCCTGAAACCACGCCAACTGACCCTGCTGTCGATTGAAGCGATACCGCGTGTACTTACAGATACTTGTTGTGGCCGATCCTTGAATCCACCGCCGCGATGGATATGTAAGATTGGGTAGAAGCCTGGCTTCACTTCTTCACGGCCGTCTTCTGAGCGGTATGGATATGGAAAGTAATTTCTCTCTCGGTCATTACCCCAGAGTGTGCTTGTCCATTCTTGTACATTGCCGATCATATCCAGGCAGCCGTATGGGCTTGCGCCTACGTGATGAACCTGTACTGGCGTTGTGTCATAGCCATTATGATTACAACAGCCATCTTTCCAGGTGTCTCCCCAGGGGTAACGGTAGCCTCTGGTGCCACGGGCTCCTTTTTCCCATTCGGCCTCGCTGGGTAAGCGATACGGCAATTTTGTCTCTGCGCTCAACCAGTTGCAATAGGCGACAGCGTCATGCCAACTCACAGAGGTGACTGGATGATTCTCTTTGCCCGCCGGCGGCTCTCGCAGATACCATCCCTGGGGTTGTGTGACTTTTGGATTGCGCTTGAGGAATTCTGTATACTCCCGACATGTGATTGGATATTTGCTGATGTGGTAAGCAGGAAGAAAGACCGTATGTTGTGGCTGCTCCTGCTGCTCATGACCATCGCTACCCATCAGGAACGTCCCGGCGGGGATGAGTACCATCTCGGGCTCAAACGGCTTGGGCGTAGATCTGATTATACCATCCGTTTCCCAAAGTAGTCCGTTGTACAAGCACATGAACAGCACTGGCATCCAGTGATCTGACTGGCTGCGTACCGCCGTGCGGGCGACGGCCATGGCCTGATCGATCTGGCCATGGCGCTCTAGCTCACGAAAGAAGATCGGCATGAATCCTGCGACCGTGTCCATTAAAATACGGCCCTGCATTGCTATGACCGCAGGAACACCTGCTGCGATCAGACGTGGCCCCAGGCCCGCTAAAGCAGCTGTGTCGTTTGCGGCGGGCCCATTCCCTTCACCAGCGCTCTGACAGGAGGCAAGGACAACGAGGCGTGGGCGCTCGCGCAATTCACTCACCCGCTGGGCCAAATCCTCGCCAGCTACGTGGGCGGTAACGCCATTAGAAGCCTCTAGCCAGAGCCATGGTTCGCTCCGCCGCAGCGTGCCATGGCAGACGAGATAAAGGATATCGTAGCCGTCACGGAGTTGGGCGGCGATGCCATCGAGCGTGGCGGTGCCGGAACTGGCCAGTGTGGTGACTGTAATTTTCTTCAGACTCGCACAGGCGCGGTTTATTTCAGCGTTCGTGTCAATAGGTGCAAGGTTGTACTTCGCTAAGTCGGTGGGGTTGGCGACGACAACAAGCGCTCGCAGAGTGCCCTTTGGGCGCAGATAGATGGGCCGCCAATCGTCACCGCTAAGGTAGCGCGAGAAGAGTAGTTGCTCGCCGAGCAATAGGGCGCTGTTGTCCTCAGGATTACGCAGCGTCTCCCAATGCAGAGCGTGGAGTTCGGGAGCACTGGAACCAATATAGAGGCGTAGGCGGAGGGCTACATTCAGAGCGGCGGCAGTAGTGCGTACCTTTATGAAGGCTTCTCGCAACGCTGGTTCGGCAAAGAGG
>JBAXSA010000584.1:0-1909 GCA_037130945.1 Pseudomonadota bacterium
CGTTCCGCCCGTTCGGCGATCTCTTCGCGCTTGCGCTGCATGATCCGGCGGAGGATATCGGGGGGGTTCAACATGATGTAAGGTTTTTCGGGGCGTGCCGTCCGGTCACGCCGGGGGAATATCAAAACTTTGGGTGAGAATGACCAGCCGATCCAGCCGGTTGCGGGCCTCTCCGGAGCGAATCACTTGGCTGGCGCGTGCCACGCCTTCCCGGAGATCCGCCACCACCCCCGCCACATAAAGCGCCGCGCTCGCATTCAGCACCACGATGTCGCGGGCCGGGCCGGGATGATCTTCCAGCACAGCGCGGATCATCGCCAGGCTGGCGGCGGGACTCTCGACGCGCAGGGCGTCGAGCGGGGTGCGCACAAAACCCAAGTCTTCGGGGTTCAGACTGTAGCGGCGGATCTCGCCCTCATGCAGTTCGGCGACATCGGTATCGGCCCCCAGACTGATCTCGTCGAGCCCATCCCGGGAATGCACGACCAGTACATGCCGACTACCCAATTCACGGAGCGCGCCCGCCATGAGATCCAGCAAGCGGTAGTGATACACGCCGATGAGCTGGCAGGAGGCTCCGGCCGGATTGGTGAGTGGTCCCAGGATATTGAACAGGGTGCGCACGCCCAGCTCCCGGCGCGGGCCAACGGCGTGTTTCATGGCACCATGATGGGCCGGGGCAAAGAGAAATCCGACGCCAGTCTCCTGGATACAGCGGGCGATTTGATCCGGGGTCAGGTCGAGCCGAACCCCGGCGGTTTCCAGTACGTCGGCGCTACCAGTCTTGCCGGAGATGGAACGGTTGCCATGCTTGGCGACCCGCGCCCCCGCTGCGGCGGCCACAAAGGCGGCGGCGGTGGAGATGTTAAAAGTGCCGGCGGCATCCCCGCCCGTTCCGCAGGTGTCGATCAGCCGTTCCGATCCGGCTTGAACCGGCGTGGCCAGCGCCCGCATCACGGCGGCGGCGGCGGCGACTTCCGTCACCGTCTCGCCTTTCATGCGCAGTCCTACCAAAAAACCACCGATCTGGGCTGGCGTGGCCTGGCCGGTCATGATCAGCCGCATGGCCGAGGTCATTTCTTCCCGGTTGAGATCCCGGCGTTCGAGAACTTGCTGGATGGCGAGCTGGAGTGTCATGCCCATTTCAGCGACCCTCCAGAAAATTCTTCAGAAGATCATGACCCTGCTCGGTCAGGATCGATTCCGGATGGAACTGCACACCCTGAATGGGATGATCGCGATGGCGTACCCCCATGACCTCATCCGGCGTGCCATCCGGGTTTTCCGTCCAGGCGATAGTTTCCAGGCAGTTGGGGAGGGGTTGCTCAATTACCAGCGAATGATAGCGGGTGGCCTCGAAGGGTTTTTTGAGGCCGCCAAAGACCCCTTGGCCCCCATGATGGATCGGCGAGGTTTTGCCGTGCATCACAGCCTGGGCATGTACGATGCGTCCTCCAAAGACCTGACCAATGGCCTGGTGACCCAGACACACCCCCAGGATGGGAATCCTGCCCGCGAAAAACTGGATGGCCGCCATCGAAATCCCCGCCTCCGAAGGCCTGCAGGGCCCGGGAGAGATCACCAGCTGGCTGGGCCCCAAGGCCGCAAGATCCGCCACTGATATCTCGTCATTCCGCACGACCCGCACCTCAACCCCCAGTTCACCAAAATACTGCACCAGGTTGTAAGTAAAGGAGTCGTAGTTGTCGATCATTAGCAGCATAACGCGGCTATCCTTAGATTGTTATGTATTGTTATGTAAGGCTACCGTTCCAGATTATCGGGTTTGATACTCGCTTGGATACCCGCTACATTGGCAGCAAATTTATCCCACAAACCCTGCTTGAACCATTGCGGCATCCGATTAGATTTCATTTCCAGCAAGCGACCATTGGTTACCTCCGCCAGC
>JBAXSA010000585.1:0-1904 GCA_037130945.1 Pseudomonadota bacterium
TATAATTTTCGCCTATTTCATCTTGTCAAGCAAAAAAAACTTGAACATCGAGTAAAATACAATTGGTGGGCATTTTTGGCCGTTTTGCTGGGTTTTGCATTCGCCTATCATTTTGTCGCACCCCCTGCACCGCGTGAAATCACCATCGCCACGGGTTCGGAGCAGGGTGGCTACCACCGTCTCGGTCTGCAACTCAAGGCAGCTCTGGAACGTAAGGGGCTGCGAGTGAATCTTCGTCCCTCCGCCGGGACGATCGAGAATTTCAAGCTGTTGTCAGATCCTGGCAGTCCTGTCAGTGTGGCCTTTGGCCAGGGAGGGGCCGAGCGTTTTTATGAAGGTGAGAAAGAGGGCATCCGTGGCCTAGCCGGTCTTTTTTACGAGCCACTTTGGATTTTTTTTCGCAAGGAGGCCGACATGAAGACGCTTGGCGATTTAAAGCACATGAAGGTGGCGATCGGCAGGGATGGTTCCGGCACCCAGATGTTGTCCAGGACGTTGTTGCGGGAAAACAATATTCCCGAGTCTTCCTGGGTGCCAATCGGCTTTAAGGACGCCTTCGCCGCACTGCAAAAAAATGAAATCCAAGCCATGTTTCTCGTGGCACCCGTCAACGATCCCAGGGAACCTCAAAATCCCAATCCGGAGCTGTACAAACTCATGGCCGATCCGACGCTCGACCTCTTCCCGATCCGGCGCAGCCAGGCCTACATCAGCCGTCTGCCGCACCTCTCCTCGGTGATGATTGGCGAAGGGCTGTTTGATCTTGAAAAGAACTATCCGCCGGTGCCTGTCACCTTGCTCTCGCCATTGGCGACACTGCTGGCTCGCGAGGATCTCAATGGGGATATAGCCGTATTGATCCTCCAGACCTGCCGTGAAATCCTGACCAAAGGTGGCTGGCTAGAAAAGGCTGGGGAATTTCCCTCCCGGCAGGGGGTCACCTTTCCTTTGCTGCCCGAAGCGGTTCAGTACTACGAAGAGGGGCCGTCGTTTTTATATAAATTTCTGCCGTTCCGAGTCGCCAATCTGCTGAACCGGTTGTGGATCATGGCTATTCCGCTGGTGGCCTTGGTGATCCCGCTGGTGAAATTGGCACCGCCGGTTTATCGCTGGCGCATTCGCATCAAGATTGCCAACCGCTATCGCCTGCTCATGAACATCGACGAGCGGATTGCTAGTGGAACCATTCTCGATACCCTGGATGAGAATATCGCCCAATTGGTGGCCTACGAGGACGAGCTGGCCAAGATCTCGGTGCCGGTCATGTATGCGGCGGACTATTACTCAATGCGCTCCCATGTCCGCTATCTGCGGGGACGTCTTGAGGAAATCAAAATCCGGCATCCTTCATAAGAGATCAAAAGTGGGCTAGGGTCGAGATGTGGTTCGGTGCGTTATCTGTTTCGAATGGTACTGAATTTCAAGGAAATATAGACTTTCCGCTCATACAACTACCACTATGAGCGGAGAGAAGCCTGATCGCCATTTACCAACCGAGAGACCGATTCATGACCCTAACCAAGGCGGACATCGCCGACCACCTGTTTCAGCAACTCGGCATCAATGTGCGGGAAGCCAAAGACCTGGTGGATGCCGTCTTTGATGAGCTAAAGCAGACCCTGGAGTCCGGCCAGGTGGTCAAGCTGTCAAACTTCGGCAACTTCGAACTCAGGGAGAAGAAACAGCGTCCGGGACGGAATCCTAAGACTGCCGAGCCGGTAGCCATCGCACCTCGGCGGGTGGTGACATTTCGGGCCAGTCAGATGCTCAAGGTGAGGGTGGAGGGGTATCACAGATGAATCTCAGTCAGGCAGATTGCGAACGGTTTTATCGAATCTGGTTCCGGCTTCTGCGCCATGTCAACCTGCAGGAACAGATTATTCCCGAACTCCCTGAAGATCCGA
>JBAXSA010000586.1:0-1903 GCA_037130945.1 Pseudomonadota bacterium
GTTGACGATCCCCGTGCTCGGGATGTAGATCCCAGAAACGGCCCGCACGTGTGGCTCACGTTCACGGATCTCTTCCGGGCCGACCCGCTGCGCCTCCAGGCCATTCGCCAAGGCCCGCTGGTAGAGATTCTCCAGCCGCTCGATCTCACCCGGTGTCGTCGCAACGATCAGCTTGCCGCATACCTCGTAGGCAATCCCCTGCTCCTGGCAGAATTCCACCATTGAGCGTTGCCCCTTGCGGGCGAACTGGGCCTTCAGACTCCCTGGCTTATAGTAGACCCCGGCGTGAATCACGCCGCTGTTATTGCCAGTCTGGTGCGCGGCCCAGCGGGTCTCTTTTTCACAGACCGCCACCTGTGCCCAGGGGTACTGTTGTTGGATAGCCATTGCGGTTGAAAGACCGACGATCCCGCCGCCGACAATCAGAACGTCATATAGTTGTTGCATGGTGTCTCGAATAAGCCGACCTTGCCCCCTCACCCCCTGCCCCTCTCCCTCAATGGGGTTCAAAGGGGGGGGCTGAACAGCGATATTGGTCATTGTGACGGGCAATGGATATGCATCAAGATTCTGTCATTACTTATCGGCAAGGGTTCGGGACGCAACCACAGACCGATCCAGCGCCGCCCTTGGGCCAACAACCAGCGTACCTTTTGACAGCCGCGCTGAAACAGGCTGATCACGCGCTGGGCGGTGCCACTCCACCGCCGTGGCGACGGGGGAGTGGCACCGTGGGGGGCATGCCGCATCTGGCCGGGAGGGACGTGGGCCTGTTCCGCATCTTCGATCCGCGTGCCCACCGCCAGCGCCCACAGCGTCGCCACCGCGACCACCAGATAGTGCCACGCCACCGCATCGGGGTTCCGCAATTGGCCACGCTGCCACTCCCAGCCCATGGATTTGCTTTGCCGAAATCCTGCTTCATCCCACATGCGCAACGCATACCATGCGGCGTCCATCTGCTCTGGCAGCAGATCGGTCAGCAGCACCCACGGTTCATCATGCCCCTCGGCCCACAGCACGACCAGGGTTCCGGCGATGCGTTTAGACGCATGTTTGAATGCTACGCCCTGCCCCATCCACCCTGCGCCGGGAGCCGACACCAACTGGCGCACAGGCTGGCGCGGCTGCCCTGTGGGTGCGAAGGTGGAATTGGCATGCACGCGCATCAGCGGATGGAATGCCTGCGCACGGATGGCCGCCCAGAGGTGCGGACTCCACAAACCTTGATCCGCGAGGACGAGGACTGTCTGTTCCGACGGGATGATGCCCCCGATCCAGCGCAGCATGCGTTCCCAATGCGGTTCCCAGGCACCGGGCGTGTTGGCGGGAACGATGACCCAGGCAATCGGAATGGCGGTACCCCGATAGAGGACACTCGTGCGGAGGAGCACGACATCATCGCGGCGCAGCGAAGCATCCATCCCCAAGACCAGCGGGCCACCGGCCCACAGATCCACAATCCAGTGCAGCACGGCGGCCCCAAGGGCGAGCGGACTCACCACCGTCGGCGCACCCGCCACGGGTGGGTCGGTGGTTTGAAAGGCGTCCTGATGCACCCAGGTGTCCCACTGCTCATCAAGGGTCGCGTGACCGGCCACGCCCGCCGTGACCAGGGCGGCAATGACCGAGGGGCCATTCGCATCCCCCGCCAGCATTGCACCCAAGACCCAGCGGGCCAGGGCGTGCTGCGCACCGGGCGACATGGTCGGGAATCGCTCCTGAATCAGCGTCCAGATGGTCTGTTCTGCGGCGATATGTCCCATCATAACCCTCCTTGCGTGCGATACGATTCCCCTCATTGGCAGGACGACCGCAGGAATTGAGATGTTTCACTGACACCGCCGAACAATGGTTGACAGTTTGCTCGCTTATCCCCCCCCTTTGAACCCCGCACGCGGGG
>JBAXSA010000587.1:0-1899 GCA_037130945.1 Pseudomonadota bacterium
CCGCTCCAGTGGGCCAACGCTCCGGCGGGTACCCAGGCCTATGTGCTGGTGATGGATGATCTGGACGTGGGCTGGGATAGCGCCATGACGAATCGATCCAATACCGGACAGGACGGCGTTCTGGTGGATTGGCCTAACGCCGGTCAGGATGGCATCCGGGTCTCCGAGGACGGCACCCATTGGCTGGTCTATGACATCCCGTCCACTATCACCAGTCTGCCGGAGAAGGTGGTGAGCGCCACGTCGACGGGATCTTACTTCCAAGGGCTTAATACCGCTCCTTGGGGAACAACGCCCAACTCGCCGCAAGCCGCCAGTCCCACCCCGCCCGCAACCGGGCTTTACGCCACGCTAGACGACGCCCGGGGTGCCATCAATGCGTTCTATAACAGAGCGCACTACCCGGGCTATTGGGGCCCCTGCCTACCCTTGCCAACCGATACGGTGACCCCCCCTCGGGATCATCGCTACCGTTTCTCCCTGTATGCCCTGAATGGCACCCTGGGACTGCCGCCGGGCGCGACTTACAGCCAAGTGATAGCGGCCATGAGCGGACGTATCCTGGGTGCGGCGGAGGTGTTGCGGACTTGTATTCATGCGAATGGCTCCATGACCGAGGATTGTCATTAGTGGTATTGCGGACTTATGACATTTCTGAAGGCGATTATGCCCATTGATCTAATCGAGCAGGCTGTGGCACAACTGCCGACCTCCGACCTCGCGAGATTTCGTCGCTGGTTCGCCGAGTTTGACGCAGATGCGTGGGATGCTCAGATCGAAGCAGACGCTAGGGCGGGGAAGTTCGATGCCCTGGCTGCGGAAGCCTTGGCGGAATACCATGCAGGACAGGCGCGTGAGTTTTGAAGCATTTAACCTCAAGCAGGTTTTGGCGGTGTTTCGGTGCCTTGCCTGCCGATGTTCAGAGTCTTGCTCGTCGCAATTATGTTTTGCTAAAGCAGAATCCTTCGCATCCATCCTTGCGGTTCAAGGAAGTGTGCAACGGTCGTTATCGGAGTATTCGTGTCGGCATTCACTACCGAGCCCTTGGTATTCCCGTGCCTCTTGGCATACAGTGGTTTTGGATTGGCAGACATGATGAGTATGACCAATGGCTTGTTTAGGGATGAATAAAACATGGGGCTGACTCACGTGACCGTCTCGTTAAGCAATTTACAAGGAGACAAGCCACCTTATGAGAGCGAGTTTCTTGTGGATACGGGTGCTATTGACTGTCTGGCCCCGGGAAAGTCTCTCCAGAACGCGGGTATTGGCGTGGAGGGGAAAAATGTCTATGAGTTGGCCAATGGACAGATCGTGGAGTACCCCTACGGTTTTGCGCGGGTGAATTTCATGGGATCCGAGACGGTGGCTCAGGTTGTTTTTGGCCCTGACGATTGCGAGCCTCTGCTCGGTGTCGTGGCGCTGGAGAATACCGGTATTGGCGTTGATCCCGTCACGCGAACCTTAAGAAGGATGAGCGCCAAGCCGCTCAAATATTTTTCGGGAAACATACCCCGGAGAGGACTTGACCAATGAAGATTGTGCAACTGAGTCCTCGGCCTAATGGGGTGTTGGCCATCGTCTCGGATGATGGTCGAGTTGGGGATTTTGATGTCGTTCCCTATTTTGGATATGAAGCATTCGAGAGACTGCGGGATCACGACGAATTCGTAAAAATCCATAATGGGGGATACTTCGTCGAATGGGATTGTGGGGCCGACTTGTCGGTAGATACCATTGAGGCAAAATGGCAGATTATTGGCCATTCTATCACAGTGGAGGAATGGGATGAGCGGATCGAAGCAGACGCTAGGGCGGGGAAGTTCGATGCCCTGGCTGCGGAGGCCTTGGCGGAATACCATGCAGGACAGGCGCGTGAGTTTTGAAGCATTTAACCTC
>JBAXSA010000588.1:0-1898 GCA_037130945.1 Pseudomonadota bacterium
CCCGCCAAGCTCATGCCCATCCTGTGAACGCAGCGCAATGCGAACCGACAGTCCGGCGATTAATCCGGATACGCGCAGTTGATCAAAGCGCACATTGATCCACAGAGTCGTTGGGTCGATCACCTCCACCACCGGCTGTCCGGCAATCACGGTGGTACCCGGATCAGCATTCCGTGCAGTCACAAGGCCATTCACCGGCGCAATCAGCCGCAGATTGGCGCGCTGCGTGATCAGGCCATCGCGGTCAGCACGCAGACTCGCCGATGTTTGATTCGCAGCCTCCAGACTGGATCGGGCGGCGGCAAACCCGGCATCAGCCGCGTCGCGCTCCTGCTTCTTGGCTCCCGCCATTTCCTCGCTCACCAGGCGTGTCTGCATCAAATGCTCATAGCGTCTTGCCTGCGCATCAGCATAGGTCTTTCGCGCCAGGGCTTCCTGGACCTGAGCCTGGACCGTAAGCGCCGCGGCTTCGGCGCGTTTGAGTCCGGCTCCCAAAGAAGCGATGCGGTCATCGAAGTCCACCGGGTCCATTTCCCCCAGCAGTTGACCTGCCCGTACCCTGTCGCCCACCTGAACGTCCACCCGCTTGACCCGACCGGCTACAGTCGGGCCGATCTTGTAGGTGTAGCGCGCCTCGACCGTACCGATTCCGAACAGGGCTGGTGTTATGGAACGGGTTTCAACCAGGGTCACGGTCACCAGAATTGGCGTTAGCGGGCCGGAACGCATGGCGACATAAATAAATAGGGCTGCCAGCGGTATAAGCACCGCCAGCACCGCCAGCAGCGCCAGCGTGCGTCGATTCAAAGATGGAAAACGCATCGCATGGTTTCCGTTATTTTCCAACCATCATCGCTGCGATATCTTCCTGAACCGCGCCAATGGGCTGGATACCAAACTTTTCCACCAGTACGCCGACCACTGTCGGGGAAAGAAAACCCGGCAGGGTAGGCCCCAAGCGAATCCCCTTGACGCCCAGAGACAAAAGCGCCAGCAGCACGGCTACTGCCTTTTGTTCATACCAGGCAATGTCGAAGGATATTGGCAGCTCATTAATATCCTTGAGCCCGAATGCATCCCTTAGCTTCAAGGCGATCACGACCAGGGAATAGGAGTCGTTACACTGACCCGCATCCAGTACGCGGGGAATGCCGCCGATATCTCCCAACTTGAGCTTGTTGTAACGGTATTTCGCGCACCCGGCGGTAAGAATTACGGTATCCTTGGGCAGATTTTCAGCGATCTCCGTATAATAGCTTCTGGTTTTATGGCGGCCATCGCAGCCCGCCATGACGATAAATCGCTTGATCGCTCCGGATTTAACGGCATCCACCACCTTGTCCGCCAGAGCCAGCACCTGGTTGTGGGCAAACCCTCCGACAATCGCTCCGGTTTCAATTTCGGTGGGCGCCGGACATTTTTTAGCCAGCTCGATGAGGGCCGAAAAATTCTTGGTCCCGCCCTCGGGCCGGTCCGCAATGTGTCCGGCGCCGACAAAGCCCACCACGCCAGTTGTAAACAACCGGCCCAGATAAGTATTTTCCTTTTTCAAGGGAATGATGCAGTTGGTGGTCAGAAGAACCGGCCCGTTAAAGGTCTCGAAATCCTGATTCTGGAGCCACCAGGAACTGCCGTAGTTGCCAACAAAATGCACATATTTCTTGAAAGCCGGATAGGAATTGGCCGGAAGCATTTCCCCGTGGGTATAGACATCGATGCCGGTTCCATCAGTCTGCTTGAGCAGTTCCGCCAAGTCCTTCAGGTCATGGCCGCTGATCAAAATCCCTGGATTTTTGCCCACCCCGATATTCACATGGGTGATTTCAGGATGACCATAAGTCGTGGTGTTGGCTTCATCCAGCAGGGCCATGGCTGCAACAGCCGTCTGGCCGGCTTTC
>JBAXSA010000589.1:0-1896 GCA_037130945.1 Pseudomonadota bacterium
AGGAAGACGGCCTACACACCTACATTGTTGTCAAGTTTCCCCTCCGGGAAAAGTCTGGCGAGGTTCAAGCCATCTGTGGCATTGCGACCGATATCACCGAGCGCAAGGCCACGGAGGTGGCGTTGCAAGTGGCGAAAGAACAGGCCGAGGCCGCCAACCGTGCCAAGTCCAATTTCCTCGCCAACATGAGCCACGAGATCCGCACGCCCATGAACGGCGTCATCGGTATGCTGGATGTGCTGGGACAAACCAGCCTCAAGGGCCATCAGGTGGAGATGATGGAACTGATTGGCGAGTCGGCCCACACCCTGCTGTCCATCATCGAGGATGTTCTGGATTTTTCCAAGATCGAGGCCAACAAGATCGACCTTGATCCGGGCCCCCTCTCGGTCGAGGAGGTCGCGGAGAAGGTCGGCATCCTGCTCGAACACATCGCCAGAAAAAAACAGGTAGACCTGACCCTGTTCGCCGATCCGCAGATTCCCGAATCTCTCGAAGGGGATGCCATGCGGCTGCGCCAGGTGCTGACCAATCTGATCGGCAATGCCATCAAGTTTTCGAGCGGCCTTGAGCGAACTGGCCAGGTCGTGATGCAGGCCAGGCTCCACCGGCGCGAGGCGGAGCGGGTGTGGGTGGAATTTTCCGTGCGGGACAACGGCATCGGCATGGATGAGGCCACCCAGGCCCGGCTGTTCGCGGCCTTTGAACAGGCCGATGCCTCGACCACGCGGCGCTTTGGCGGCACCGGACTGGGGTTGATCATCAGCCGCCGGCTCGCCCAGCTCATGGGCGGCGACATCCGGGTCGAGAGCGTGCCGGACGTGGGCAGCACCTTTACCCTGTGCCTGCCCTTTGCCCTGTTGCCGCAGACGTCAGATGCACGGCCCTCCCAGGTGGCCGGTTTGCCGTGCCTGGTGATCGGGCCGAGTTCGGAATTGACGGATCAAGTGGTGACGTATCTCACCCACGCCGGCGCGGAGGTCGAGCGTGTGGGGAACCTCGAAGCGATACAGCGGCACCGCCCGCCATCCGCAACCCCCTGGATCTGGCTGTTGGACAGCAAAGGCGAACCGCCTCTCGAAATCGTGCGTGGCGCTGCCCGTTCGCATCCGCATGGGGAGGTGCGTCTGCTCGTCCTCAACCGGGGTCAGCGGCGCCAGCCGCGCCGTCTGGCACCGGATCTGGTGCAGACGGATGGCAATTTCCTCACCCGGCGCCACTTCCTGCGGGCCGTGGCCATTGCCGCCGGGCGCGAACCGGAAGAAGAACGGCCCGAGTCGCCGGGAAGGGGATCCATGCCCTGCAAGGCTCCTTCCCGCGAGGAGGGACTGCGCCAGGGCCGGTTGATCCTGGTGGCCGAGGATAACCGGATCAACCAGAAGGTGATCCAGCAGCAGTTGGCGCTGCTGGGTCTCGCCTCGGATGTGGCGGCTGACGGCGTCGAGGCCCTGGCGTGCTGGAAAACCGGGGAGTACGCGCTGCTGCTCAGTGATGTCCAGATGCCGCGCATGGATGGCTATCAGCTCGCCGCCGCCATCCGTGCCGAGGAAGGACAGAGCGGCGCGGATCGCACGGCCATCATCGCCATCACCGCCGGCACCCTGAAGGATGAAATCGAGACCTGCAAACGGGCCGGCATGGACGACTACCTGTCGAAGCCAATGCAGCTCGTCGATCTCCAGGCAATGCTGGCACGCTATCTGCCGCCGGAAGTCCCCTCACCCCAACCCCTCTCCCTCAAGGGAAGAGGGGCTTTTTATCCCGATTCTCCCGCTGCTCCTTCTTCTACCCATCCTTCTTCTCCCTCTCCCCTTGAGGGAGAGGGCCGGGGTGAGGGGAGCAGTGTGCTGGATACCCGGGTGCTGGCGCGGCTGGTGGGCGACGACCCGAAGATTA
>JBAXSA010000590.1:0-1890 GCA_037130945.1 Pseudomonadota bacterium
ACTCCCCAATCTATAGCAGCCCGGCCATTGGTGTCGAAGGCGTTGGCAAGGTAGGGGTTACCCAGTTGTTCCAGCCATCTCAAGGCCGCAAGCCGCTGATCCTTGTAGTTCAGGCCAAAGACGACAACATCACCCTGTTTGGCGATCTGCATGAGTATCTCGTGTTCGGCCCGGCAGGAGATGCACCAAGTGGCCCAAACATTGAAGAGGGAGATCTTGCCCATAAAGTCTCGGTGACCGAGGCTACGCTCGGGATCGTCGAGTCGTGGCAGCTGAAAGGATGGGGCAGGTTTCCCGATAAAGGGCGAAGGTACCCGCCGAGGATCCTTGCCAAGCCCCGAAAAAAGAAACAGCACCAAACCCAGGAAAATCAGCAACGGCAAGGTGAAGCGCAGAGAGAAGTTCATCAGGAGAAAACTAAGGTCACGAGGATCGGTATCAGTCAGTACGCATGGCCTTGGTACAGGCGCAAGAGGCTCCAAGTTGCCCATTCTGGCCCGGTCTGCATAAAGCCTCTAAGGGGATCATCCGAGCGAATGAACAATGACAACATTGCCAATAAAGAATGAGTCTCGGGTTAATAATCCGCCAGCCACACCCCGGCGCACGGACGAACTGCTACGGCTGCTCCCTTCCGGGCCTGACCGGGTTCACAGCAATCCGTCGCGGGGGGACCGGCGGACGCTTACTCTACCAGACAATGTTCATCGGGAATAGCCATGCCCATATACGGAGTATGTGTTGGGAGACATAAACAACCCACTGGCGACGAGACTGGCTCGCCGCCACAGGATAGTTTTAGGCCATTACTTGGTAGACAACCAGGTCACAATTTCCTTGGCGTCGGCATCGCTCAGGTTCTGGCCCTTGACCAAACCCATCATGGCAGCGGCTCCGCCATTGGTGCGCTTGCCGTCGCGAATATCCTTGACTTGTTGCAAGGAGTAATCCGCATTCTGGCCAGCAAGCTTAGGATAGCTGGGCATGATGGGGGCCTTGCCATCGGCACCATGACAGGTGGTACACAGCTTGGCGGTGTAAAGGGCGGCACCATCGGCCGCAGCGGTCTGAACCACACCACATGCCAGACCCATCACGCCAGCGGCTAGTATCAAAGCTTTTTTCATTTCTATTACCTCAAATAAATTGGGATTAAACAAAATCCGGGGAAGTCGGCACAGGTGCCGAGCGGGGAGATACCGGATCCCGGAGACTACCGGCATTGGCGCAGTACTTTACCACCTTTAGCCGCATGGCCTGAAATTCCCCTCGGGGTCTCGTGATGTCTCCGATTTTTCCTTCAGTAGCCACCCTTGCGGAGGGTTTCTGGCAATCCGGCAATCTTGCCCGCCTGTTTGGAAGGTTTGCCAGGAAACAAATCGTAGGCATCCTTGGAGCTGACCTTGCGGCCCCATTTTTCGGCGAGAAACTTGTTGATCTCCCGGTCGTTGGGCTGGTGACCATTGTCGTTGACATAGGCATCGCGCAAAAAGTGGACGAGATCCCAATGGGCCGGTGTGAGATCCAGACCTTCCTGACGTGCCAGTTCTTTGGCAACGTCCTCATTCCAGTCATTGATATCCGCCAGATAGCCATTGGCGACGGTTTCAATGGTTTTGCCTTGACACTCGAAAGACATAGCGGATTCTCCTCGGGTTGGAAGCACAGGATAGAAAGACTACGCAGACAAAATCGATGACCAGCTGGCGCGTAGCGCGAGGCAACGGCAGCCTTGGGCGGAATTGTACGGATCAACAACAGAGCGGTGAACCTCCCCAATGGATAGAGGCCGGGGTTAAGTAGCTTAGCCGGTTCCGGTTTTCCTGACCGATTCTATCCCCTTGTGGGGAATAAAAAGACCGCAGCCCATCAGGCGGTGGGTGCCGAGAC
>JBAXSA010000591.1:0-1886 GCA_037130945.1 Pseudomonadota bacterium
CCGATACGGGCGGCCATCAGGTTGCCAATCAACACCGTGGTACAGCCTTTCACGATGACATCGGGCGGGCCGACACACAAACAGGGATCGGTGACACGGGCGGCGGGTTGGCCACCAATCAACACGGTGAGATCGCACGGGGGCAGAATGGGGCCGCCCACATGGGGGACGACCCCAGTCACCATGGGACAGACATGCATGTCGCCAAGACGTGCGGCTAAAGGCATGGCGTGTTTCCAGAACGGATGAGGCTAACCAAAGGGCTTTCTGAGGGGCGGCGTAGGATCGGGTGGTAGGCTGCTGGCACCACCCGGCTGGGCATCATCGGCCTCTTTCGGTGACTGGGGAGCGTCAGGTTGGGCGCCTGCCCCCTCCCCTGGTGAACCACCGCTGTTGATCAACACCATGGTTCCCTGGATGGCGATATTGGCGGGACTGAGCGCGATGAAATTACCGCCTACCTTCAGGGTCAGCATGACTTGAGACTCTATCACCAGATTCATGCCAGCCTTGATATGTATATTCATCCCGGCCTCGGTGGCAAGATTCATCCCCACTTTTTGGTGCAAATCTTGGTCGGCCTTCAGGGAAAATTTGCCCTGAACCTCCTCGTTCTTGGCACCCTTGACCGTGAGATTTTGCGTGCCCCCGACCTCTTCCAGTTGGTTCTGTTTGACAATCAGGTGGCGATCCTGGCCCACCCATTCCAGGGAATCTTCCTTGACGCGGTTATCCTGCTGGCGCTCGGCGTGCAAAAACACCTGCTCCTG
Source organism: Pseudomonadota bacterium (assembly GCA_037130945.1). GTDB lineage: Bacteria > Pseudomonadota > Gammaproteobacteria > Chromatiales > Chromatiaceae > JBAXSA01. The sequence goes on from JBAXSA010000591.1 coordinate 771, forward strand.
GCCCTTTTGATCCTCGAAGCGTAGCTCGTTGAAACCACCCCCTCCCTTGGAGCTATAGCTCTTCAGGGTACTCTTGGTCTGTTCGCCAGGGAGGGAATAGGGAGGCATCTCGTCGGCGTTATAGACCCGGCCAGTGATGATGGGGTGATCCGGATCGCCCTCCAGGTAGCTGATAATCACCTCCTGGCCAATGCGCGGCAAAAACATGGCACCCCACCGCCGGCCCGCCCAGTTTTGCGAGACCCGTACCCAGCAGGAACTCTTCTCGTTGTAATGGCCTTCTCGATCCCAATAAAACTGAACCTTGACCCGACCGTATTTATCGGTGTGGATCTCTTCGCCCTTTGGGCCAACCACAATAGCGGTTTGAGGCCCTTGTACGACCGGCTTGGGAGTCAGGCGCGTGGGGCGATAGTGGGCGTCGTCGGGCATATTCGTAAAGCTGTTGCTGTATGAGCTGCCGCCATCGGGGGTGAGGTAGTTGTTGCCACCGCTGTGCATCACGCTGGCCAGAACGTAGCGCCGGTTAAAGGCCGGGACGGGATGCTTGTCCAGAGTGAAAGTGAATCCCGGTGAAAATCCCCGATGGACTCCCTCGCCCTGAACGAGGGCATGGTGGCTCTCTTCTTCCTCCATGCGCAGATTGGCGTAACGGTCACCCTCGCCGCGTTTATGGTACTCTCCGAAGGAATCGTAGATTTCAAAACTCGGGTTGCCGCCAACCTGTATCAGGCTATCCTGATTGACCGTGAGGTCGGTTTTTGGGGTCTCAAAGTTGAAGTCCTTGAGGGCGACCCGTCCAGCCCGAAGTTCGCGGGCCTCGTGCCATTCGGTGATGGTGTCGTCTTCTTCCACGACCTCGCCCCGGTGAAAACGGACTGTGGCTTTGCCCTTGCAGGGCAAGTAGGCGGACGGGCTATCGCCAAGGATCAGGATGTGTTTATCCCGCTGGTGGTCGAAGAAGTAAAAGATACCTTCCTGTTCCATCAGGCGAGACACGAAGTTGAAAGAAGATTCTCGGTATTGTACGCAGTAGGCACAGGGCTGATAGCTACCGGTCAGGGACAACTGGTAGTCGGTAAACCCGAGTTCCGTGAAGATCTTCTCGATGATCTG
>JBAXSA010000592.1:0-1885 GCA_037130945.1 Pseudomonadota bacterium
TTCATTCACTCGCCTTCGTTCGGTCTAAGTTTGAATGCCTTCGCGATGTCCATGGTAGCTAGTGCCACCGGTGCCGTGATCCCGCTTTTCTTTGCAGGCAAAGAACTTTTTCTGATTCCGCTCCCCCTTCGACAGAATTCCATCTACCAGCTTACCGCCAACAGCCGGGTGATCGGCACCGCTCTCTGGGGGCTGTGCGTGGGAGGGCCCCTTCTCCTCATCCCGCAAGTCGGAGGTGTCATGGCTAGCTCATGGTATATGGGCACCTTTGTGAGTATGACCGCCCTCGAACTGTCCTCTCCCCTTATGTTCCGACTCCTAGCCGGCCTCATGGCACCCTGGGTCCTGATGCTCCTGCGGATTCCTTTTGATGGACTTGGGGGACTCCTAGGTCTGGCGGCTCTTCTGTCTGTGTGTGTCGTGCGCCGAATGGAAAGCCTTTGGCCGCAAAATCGCCAATTCTTCTACCGCCTTTAGAACACCCAAAGGTATTTTGCTCCCATGGTTTCAGCCACAATCGTGGGTCAAATGAATCCCGAAGGATTCACCCACGGCTACTTTCTCAGACAAACCATCAACGCGCCGGTCAGTTTTCCGTCTTGGTCGGTCAACGGTGCATAGTGGGCGTCACACATATGCCCAAAGAGATTCACCTCACCGGTATAGGACTTCTTCTGCATCAGAGCGGCATAGCCCGGATTGGCATGATCGAGATGAGTGCCCGCCGCTGTCTTTCCGCCTTCCGTTTGTAACGTTGTATGCTTGCGGACGAATTCCGACCCCTTCAGCTCAAAGATAGTGCTTTCCTGAATCATGCGTTTCCTCCTGTGGGTTGAGAAGTCAGTTTCAGTCAATCCAGGCAAATGACCTGGCAGTGAACTTCCACCAAGGCTTCTTGATGCAATCCTGAGCATTTCCCATGGCGCGTCAACCCTCGCAGTACCCTATTACCCGCTCCGCGGTTTGGTGGAGGATTGGCACCCTTGTGAATTCGGTTCAACTCTGGAACCCGATGCGATGGAAGCGGATCCCTCCGCCGAATTCACATCGGGCCACCGGGGCGCTTCGCGCCAGATGAAGTAGGAAGATGAAGATAAAGGATACCCGACACTGCCAGCCTTGAGTGCCCTTAATCTTAATCTTGATCTTAATCCGGCCGTCAGGCCCCGGTACTACGGGTTTTGTTGGGGATTGGTTGTCGGACTGAAGATTACGAGCGCCGACGACGAAGAATCGCCCATCCGCCTAAACCAATGGCGAGAAGGGAGAGAGCAGCAGGTTTGGCATGACGGCGGAGTTCCAATCGAGCACTTCGGTCATACTTGTGCCCCCCATGTTGTGTTTTCTGGTAAGACCGAGCTTGATTTTCCAGCCAGGAGAGAAATCTGGGTCATCGGTGCAGAATGGAGAGTCCCCACGGGCCTGCAGCACGATGAACAATGGGATGAGCCAGAAGATTTTCTTCAATCCAATGGCATTCCGAAGGCGCATCTGCGAGTAAATCCACAAACCGGATACGCTGAGCAACATTAGCGCAAGACCCCAGAACATGGCCATGACGAGACCGCCATCGCCGAAGGCTTCACCGCTGTGTAAACGCAAAAGGAATGGTTTGTCCGCATAGGCTTCGACCTTATCAATGACGCCAGTCTTGGTGTTGAAGACGAACTTACGATCCTCGCCTCCGCTAGGTTTACCAGTGAAGATAACGATGCTTGGTGCATCACCCTTGAACTGCCATTCAATCTTGTCCACTGGTGCGCCCGGGGCCTGTGCGGCGACTGCGGCACGGGCCTTGATAAGTGTAGATTCCAGCTCGCTGTCCGCCGTGCTTGTGGTCACGGATGAGACAAGATCGCGCGTGGCTTCTCGTTGAGCTTCGGCT
>JBAXSA010000593.1:0-1882 GCA_037130945.1 Pseudomonadota bacterium
GATGGCGCTCCGGCACGGCCACGGGTGCCACGGAGTAGCTCCGCGGCGTCAGGGCCTGCCCCGCGATCATCAGGTTGACCGTGTGGGCCATCGCGTCGGCCAACAAACGATCCTCGTTCCAGAAGTTCAGCACGGCGCATTCTTGCCCTTTGCTGCGGTGGGTGAAATGGCCATCCCCCGCGATCAGGCCCAACAACGTGCCTAGCGGTTCGTCGCCATCGCGACCGAACTGACCCTTGCCGGACTGCACCCATATTTCGTCGCCGAGCCGCAAGTCCGACAATTTGATCTTGCCTCGCGCGGTATAGACCTCGTGCCACGCCGTCGCTTCGAGCTCGTACCCTTCGACGGTGGTCACACGAAAAACCTCCGCGTTATGCGCCGTCAGAAAAGCCGGCTTGGCCTCGCGCACCTCAACGCCACGCGCCGGTCGGCCGAGCGCGCGCGTATCAACGGTTACCGCCAGCGGCTCACCGGTGGCGTAAAGGTCGCCGATGCGGACGAGCCCGTGCTGCGTGGCCAGCCGGGTGTTCGCCGTCACGCACGGGTTGGTCGCCTCGATGCGCTCGCAGTAGGCCAGGTTGTTCTCGACGTTCATGCGGTCGATGAACAGCACGCCGGGCTCGGCGTGATCGTAGGTCGAGCGCATGATCTGCTCCCACAACACCCGGGCCTCAATGCTCCGGTACACCCACAGACCGTCGTCCCGCTGATGGGCCCCTGCGGCAAGGAAGTCCAGGGAAGGCTCTGCGGCGTGAACCAGTTCGAAGGTTCGATCACCCTCCACGGCCTCCATAAAGGCATCGGTGACCCCGACCGAGACGTTGAAATTGGTCAACTTGCCACGCTCATCCTTGGCGTGAATAAAGATCTCGATATCGGGATGATCGACCCGCAGCACCCCCATCTGGGCACCTCGGCGGCTGCCTGCGGATTCCACGGTTTCGCACATCTTGTCGAAAACGTGCATGTAGGAAACCGGCCCCGAAGCGGTGGAAGCGGTTCCCTTGACCTGGGCTCCCTTGGGCCGGATGCGGGAAAAGTCATAGCCGACCCCGCCACCGCGCCGCATGGTTTCCGCCGCCTCCTGGGCTGCCACCATGATGCCCGGCTTGCCTCCCTCTTGGCCCACCATGCTGTCACCCACGGGCTGAACAAAGCAATTGATGAGGGTAGAGCAAATCGAGGTACCCGCCGCCGACAAAATCCGCCCAGCTGGGATAAAGCCTTTTGCCAGGGTCTCCTGGAAGATCGGCTGCCATCGGGCCGGATCCGTCTCCACCTCGGCGAGCGCCCTGGCAACTCGGCTATGGATGTCCTCAACGGTTTGTTCACTCCCTTTGGCATATTTCTCGCGCAGGATATCTTGGGAAATGGGTTGGGGTTTCATGAGGGTGCCTCCGGCGTGATTTTGATCAGCGAGTCCTTCGAGAACCCGCCTAGGGGTCGGCATTATCCGCCAGGAAATTTTTACAGGGCAGAATTGACAAACCGACTTTTCGTACCGGGAAGGATTATTAAGACCTCTTGGGAGGCCACTTCAACCTGGCTGATTGATAGGTTTTAGGGGGAGGATTTCTTGAATCGACAGCCCTTGATAACCTATTTTCAAGACAAGTCACGAGAACCAAAACCTTACTTGAAACAAGCATGAAAAAAATTATCAAAGACGGAAAACCCCACCACTTCAGGGCGGGGATGTGAGTGACTCAATATCGAGTTGCCTTACACTCGATCTTCAAGTTTTTATAACTTGACATGAAGTCTGATTTGGGTTACGCAGTGGCGCATGCCTGTGCCGCACGATGCTGTAATGATGGGGTAAGTTCTTGTCGGCCCAGGTTCCTGGGCAAGGCCCCGGCAAAGTCCGGCGGCTATCCTA
>JBAXSA010000594.1:0-1881 GCA_037130945.1 Pseudomonadota bacterium
ACATTAACCGCCTTGATCTGCGCTCAACCAAAGGCTACATGGTTGATGTTGTGGCTGGCGTGGATGTGGCAACACACGAGGCATACTGGAGCTTTACCACTATTGACCCCAACACCGGCGAAATCCCTGAAGATCCCACCATCGGTTTTCTTCCGCCCGATGTTGATGGAATAGTTGGCCAGGCCTATGCCAACTACACGATCAACGCCAATGCCGATGCACCAACCGGTACAGTGATTGACGCAAAGGCGACCATCATCTTCACCACCCAGGAGCCAATCGACACCCCGGCAATTTCCAATACCCTCGATACCCAGGTGCCCGAAAGCCATGTCGAAGCTGTGACCAACGCCACCGTCGAGTCAGCCCAATTCCTCGTCCGCTGGTCGGGCAGCGATGTCGGCTCGGCCATTGCCGGTTATACCGTTTATCTCTCCGACAACGGTGGAGCATACACCCCCTGGCTGGAGAACACCACACTGACCGAAGCCACCTATGCTGGTCAGCCGGGGCACTCCTATGCTTTCTACACCGTCGCCTCCGATAACGTAGGCAACAAAGAGGCCGCACCGGCGCAGGCAGATCTGACCATTCAGGTCGCCGCCAGTGCTGCACTGACCGACATCGTTCTGCCCCAAATCGCGGCAGTGGCTTTGTCAACAGACGGTGTCTATGCAGCAGGCCACTTCCTTGACTTCTCTGTTCGTTTTTCCGAGTCGTTATTTGTTGATATCGCCGCTCTTCCACCGGTGATCCACATGACTATCGGTGGCCGCGATATTGAAGCCGCCTATCAATCCGGTAGCGGCACCGACACCCTGATATTCCGTCACATCATTGCCGACGGTGAGAGCGACACCGATGGCACAGCGCTTGGAAGTGCCATGTTGCTGAACGGCGCCACCCTGCGCGACGTTGCAGGCAATCCACTGGTTGACCTCAGCCTCATTCCTGGTGAGGGTGGTATTCCGATTAACAACTCGCCAGTAGTACAATCCGCACTGGCCGACCAGTCAGCCACTGAAGATCAGCTTTTCTCTTTCCAGCTTCCGTCCGATGCTTTCACCGATGTTGATGCCGGCGACACACTGAGCTACACAGCAACGCTCGGCAACGGAGATCCGCTGCCAGGTTGGCTGAGCTTTGACAATGCTACACGGATGTTCAGTGGTACACCGTTAAATGCCGATGCAGGAAAAGTCAGCGTCAAGGTCATGGCAACCGATAGTAGCAACGCCACAGCAAGCGACACCTTCGACCTCACGGTTGCAAACATCAACGATCTCACGGGAGCAGTGACCTTCTGGAAAACCGGCGCAGCCATTGCAGATGTCACAAGCACGCTTGCTTCGGACACTATGACCACTGGCTCTGATGGCCTCTATCATCACCTCGACATGCCTGACGGCACCTATGCCCTGACCAGCGCTAAAGTAACCGGCACGTCCGAAAGCAACGCTGTCAAAGCCAATGATGCGCTTGCTGCACTGAAGATCGCTGTGGGCATGAACCCCAATGCTGATGGAAGTGCCGTATCGTCCTATCAGTATCTTGCGGCGGATGTTAACAAGGATGGTCAGGTCAAGGCGGCAGATGCGCTCAATATCCTCAAAATGGCGGTCAAGCTCAGCACGGCGCCAGAAAAGGAGTGGTTGTTTGTGCCGGAGAGTGTCGGAAGTGAAACGATGTCAAGAACTCACGTCGTATGGCCGGATAACCCGATACCACTCATGCTGAATGCCGACCAGGAGCTGGATCTGATCGGGATAGTCAAGGGTGATGTTAATGGAGGTTGGGTGGTATAACAAATTCGATATTGATGCAGACCCTATGTGTTAATATAGATGTCGCCTCAACCAAGGAGACAAAATGGGCTATTCG
>JBAXSA010000595.1:0-1872 GCA_037130945.1 Pseudomonadota bacterium
TGGCGATGACCGCCAATGCCTTCGATGAAGACCGCCAAGTCTGTATCGATGCCGGCATGAACGACCATATTGGCAAGCCGGTCGATCCGGATCTGCTCTACGAAACTTTGTTGAAGTGGCTGTCAATACCTGGCGCTTGAGCGTTCATCCGGATCGAGGTAGCTGGCCGGTTTGTAGGTGGTAGCGGCCACTGTAACTCCTGATGAATATCCTGCCCCCACTCCCATTGAAAGTGAGGCATATCTCCCGAGCATCGGTCAAGGTTCAGGGTAGTGATAGTGGGTGGCGTTGAGATACCGGCTCACCATCTCAATGTCGTACATAGTCCAGTCGAGTTTAGAGAATTCCTGCCAATGCATAACTTCACTGATCAGGCTCCGCCAATCCTTGGCCATCTTTTTGTCACGCCAATGCATCTGCTCCGTATGGCAGCCCAAGCAGTAGGTCGAGTAAAGCAGTTCGCCTCGACTTTGCTCCAACGGCACCGGCTCTGCTGCTCTAGCTGCAGCCATTGAAAACAGCGCCAGTGACCATAACCCCAATTTCCAGTTCAGTGCCATCGCTCTTCTCCCCATGAATTTCTGACAGATTCACCTATTGAGTTTGTGGTGCAAGTGGACGATACACCGATGCCACCCTGAAACCCGCACCACGACAGGGCATCATTTTGGATATTAAGGCATACCGATAACGGAGAATCTCCGGCGTCAAGGGTAGCGATCAGTGCCCGGCCTTTGATGCCCTCCTCAAGGGAGCTATATACTCGGCATAGCGGGTATTTAGGGAGGTAGCATGAGCACGTACCAACGATCCATCGACATCCAAACACGCGGCCGCGGGTCAATCGAGATCACCACCCAAGTAGGAGATCTTGTCCGAACATCTGGAATTGTCACGGGGGTCGCTCACGTTTTCGTGCAGCACACCAGTTGTTCGCTGATGATTACGGAAAACGCGGATCCTTCAGTACGCCGCGATCTTGAAACACTGGCGCAGCGTTGGGCGCCCGATGGTGATCAGGCCTACCAGCATGACAACGAAGGTGATGATGACATGGCTGCCCATGCGCGATCGGTGCTTACCGGTAACTCGGTGTCCGTTCCTGTTGGTGCGGGAGAATTGCTGTTCGGCAAATGGCAGGGAATTTACCTTTGGGAGCATCGCACCAGCCCCCATGGCCGCACAGTCGTGGTGACGGTAGTAGGGGAGTAACTGGGGGGCTTGCGCCCGTAGCGTTCGGCGCCTCTGCTCCCGGCCGCATCGCCCTGGTGATCGGCAACAACGCCTAAACATGCGCTCAAGCGCGGCATGGCAATCAGCCGGCCAAGAGCACCACTACCGCGCCTGCACCGCCTTCAGCGGTGCGTGCCTGGCAGTAAGCGAGCACTTCCTGGCGCTGTGCCAACCAGCCTAGAACTAGTCGTTTCAGCACGGGGATACGCCCCGGCGAGCCGTGGCCCTTGCCATGCACGATGCGCACGCAGCGTTGCCTACGGGCGATGCACTCGGCAAGAAAAGCGGCCACCTGCTGTCGTGCTTCGTCGCGATGCAAGCCGTGCAGGTCGAGATGGTTTTGCATCACCCAGCGGCCGCGCCGGAGGTCCTTGAGCACCCTCGGTGCCATGCCGGGCTTGAGAAACACTGCTTCATCGCCGCCTTCGAGTTGCAGGGCGAGTAGATCGACATCGGCTAACGATTCACCCAGTGCAGCCTGTTCGTCGCGCTGGCGTTGCCGTGGAATCGGCGGTGGCGGCGGCGGTTCGTGATGCACACGGTCAATGCGCAACGGCGTGGCATCGCTGACCGCCGCCTGGAACAGGGCGCGCGATGCATCATCGAGCGTCCTGTTTGGCATATCACCCCAGACTGTCG
>JBAXSA010000596.1:0-1868 GCA_037130945.1 Pseudomonadota bacterium
GTTGTGGAAGGGTTAGTACCGAGAGCCCTACAATCCCGGCGTAACCTGACCCTGATCCTGGTCTTAGTGCTTGCGTTCATGCTGGCGTTGACGGGTCTGAACGCCGATGCGGCCCCGGTTAGATCCCTGCTTCTCGGTGAATCCCTGGACGGGATACAGCTTCTGCCTTATCTACAGGTTCTTGAAGATCCCAGCCGGATTTTGAGTCTCGACGAGGTGGCGCACGAACCCTGGTCATCGCGGTTTCAGTCGGCTACCCGGCGGGTTTTGGGTGCATCGGCATCGGCCTGGTGGGTTCGGCTGGGCATTGACAATCCTACGGATCAACGGATCCCATGGATGCTGGAATCCCTGCATACCCTTTTCAACCATATTGACCTGTATTGGATCGACTCTGAAAAACAGCCGCATCTGGTACGGATGGGTAATCTCCAGCCATTTTCCGAACGACCCGTGAAGTCCGAGAGGTTCGTATTCCCCTTGGTGACGGATCCTCATGTCAGCCGTGACCTGTTCATTCGCATCGTCTATGAAAAAGCCGGAATGGTCGATTTCTCGATGGTCGCATGGAATCCTGATGCTTACTGGCTTCACAGCGTTGAGATCGCCAAACTGGGAGGGGGGCTGCTGGGGGCCGTGCTGGTTGCGATGCTGTTCTACTTGTTGATCTATAGTTCAGTGCGCTTGCCGGCCTTTGTCTGGTACCTGCCTTACTGGATCTCGGCGGTTCTGTCGTATTTGAACATCACGGGTCTCGGTAAACGCTATTTGTGGCCGGATTCGCCCCTTCTCAGCGATGGGGCTTTTTTCTTTTTTGGATTCTTGACCTTTTTTTTCGCGATTCAGTTTTCGCGCGGCTTTTTGGAAACCCGGCGCACTTTGCCGGGGTTCGACAGAATTCTGCTAGGAGTCCATGGCATCAACGGACTCAGTCTCATCGCCTACGCCGTGGGAGAACGGGGCATTGCCGTTAACAGTTCGTTCTTGACGGGGTTGGGACTCCTGTTACTACCCTTTATGGGCTGGCGTGCCTGGATGAGAGGCCAGCGCGAGGCCCGATTTTTCGTGCTGGCGTGGAGCGCCTGGTCGTTTTGCCTGATGATCGCCCTCCTGCGTGTGAGTGGCGTGTTCATTACCACCGAATGGACGCTCTGGGGCGCACGGATCGGATACGTCCTGGAAAGCATTCTGTTGTCGTTTGCATTGATCGACCAGATCAGCATCCTGCGGCGGCAAAAGCTCCATGCTGAAAAGCAGTCCCTGCAGTTGCTGGAGCAAGCCAACGCGGATCTGGAAAGCAAGGTGGCCGAACGCACCCTGGAATTGGAAAAGGCCCGGCAAGTGGCGGAAGCATTGGCTCAAACCGATGGTCTAACCGGCATCGCCAACCGCCGCCGTTTCGACGACATACTGGCCAGCGAGTGGAAACGCGGGTTACGTTCTGGGAAACCGCTGGCCGTGGCCATGATCGACGTGGATTATTTCAAGAAATACAACGATCATCATGGCCATCAGGCGGGTGACGAATGCCTGCGCAAGCTATCCCGGATTCTCGAGACCCAGACCCGGCGAACCAGCGATATTGCGGCCCGCTACGGTGGCGAGGAATTTGTGCTCATTGCCCCAGAAACCCCCTTCGCCAACATGAGGATGCTGGCCGAAAATGTCCGCGCTGCCCTGGAGTCCCTGGCACTCTCGCATGAGACTTCCCCGCTCGGACGGGTCACGATGAGCGTCGGCGTGGCCGCGACGCAGGGGGACGTGGTCACCGCCAGCGTCCTCGTCGCGAGCGCCGACAGGGCGCTCCACCTCGCCAGGAAGCAGGCGCGCGAACGCCTTCGGGCGACCCCCTCCTCACGGCCGCGCCC
>JBAXSA010000597.1:0-1868 GCA_037130945.1 Pseudomonadota bacterium
TCAAGGACCCGCATCGGACCGGTCAACGGATATATGCCCGGACGGTTGAGGCGGCCCAGCACCCAGATGCATTTGCTCCGGACCTCGCGCAGCGTCACGGTAACCTGTGGATGGGTATAGTAGGCGGCGAGTTCGCGTTCGATCCGTTCCTTGGTTTCCTGAAGCGTGAGGGCCCATACGTCAATGCCGGACGGCAGATCAAAGTAAATCTTTCCGTCCGGACACACGAACGCAGTTTCCCGCCTGGCGGATTTGCCAAACAATTCGATTTCGATCCGGTCGCCGGGTCCAAGGCGGTACGGGTCGGTTGGCGGTTTCAGCCATTCCGGTTTGATCCGGTTGGCATCGGTTGCGCTGACAGTCTTTACTGAGTTGCCTCTGCTCAGTTCAAGCCGTGAAGTGCTCCTGCATCCTCCCAACATGGAAAGCGCCATCACCATCACAGCAGACTGTTTCAATATAGTTCTTATTCTCACATGAACCCTCTGCCATTAATATTGCAACATCGGCAAGATCGGATGTTTGATCAGCGGCTTGATGTTTTCACCCGTCCAGGTCGTTACCATCGTCTGGATGAACGCGCGCGCCGCAAAGTCCACGACCTCTTCCACCTTTGCCCACGGTTTGTCGCGCACATACACAATGTCACGCGGCTCCAGGCGCATGTCGGTCTCGCGTCCCGCCAGAATTGCTGCAGTGTTAACAACAAACGTCCGCGGCTGATCGATGGAACCACGTACAACCAGAACGCGCTGCCCGTAAGCCTTTTCGTTGTAGCCACCAGCCAGTGTAATTGCCCTGAGGCCGGTTGCCTCGGATGTGAGACCTTGCGTGCCTGGCGAGAGCACTGCGCCCAGCACATATATCTCGTTAGCAATGGCCGAAGGGAAATAAAGATAATCGTCGGGCTCGAGCAGAATGTTCTGCGACAGGTCGCCGCGTATGAACAATTTCTCGAAGTCGACCGGCACACGCTTGCTGTTACGGATAAGAAAACTGCGCGGCAGATCGGCCAATTCCACGGTATTGAGCTGGTACAAACCGGTTTCAAGTCCCATTGCAGCTGCCACGGCCTCCAGAATAGTCATAGGCCGGTCGAGCGTGTATGCTCCCTTGTTGACGACCTTGCCGAGAAGGAAGACCTTTCTGCTCTTGAACGCGACCGGTGTGACGATGACTCGCGGATTTTTAATGTGCCGGCCCAACTCGGCATTCATGCGTTCCCGCAGCTCGTCGATGGTCAGTCCAGCCGCAACCACGCCTTGAGCCTGGAGATAACTCACACGCCCATCAGGTTCGATGGCCACTTCTGTCCGCAACAGTTCGGGGCGTTCGTACGATGCAAAATTAAGGACATCGCCGGCTCCGAGTGTGAGGTGTTGTTGCCATGCCGCCCGCATTTTTGCATTTGAACCGGCGAAGACCAGCGGTGCGGATGGGACCGGCGCAACAGGCAGGGTGGCTGGCTGTTCGCCTGCCAGTGCGGCGCCGCCAGACAAAGCCATCATAATGCAGGCAAGAGGCCAGGCGGCCTGCGTTGTCATGAACGGGTTCATTTACTGCCGAACCTCCGGGGTTCACGGTTTAACAATGCGCCAACAACACGGCAGCCCGCGGCGCGGTAAGTAGCAAGGTGTTCTGCAACCGCGCGTCCGCTGGCGATACCGCTTCCGACAAGCCAGAGCAATTGCGGGAGCGTTTCCGCCAGCAGCAAAGCCTCGAGCCTGTCTGCGCGTGGCAATTCTGCGTGCACAACAGTACCGTTGCCGGATTGCCACAGGGTGAGCGCAGTACGCCACAAGCGGTGCTGTTCCGAGTCCCAGCGCCAGCCTGACGGGGGAACGAGCCACGTCGTTTTATCCGCAAGG
>JBAXSA010000598.1:0-1865 GCA_037130945.1 Pseudomonadota bacterium
GCTCGCCCCACAGGGTTGCTACCCGCGTGCCGTCTGGTTTGGTGATGGGGTTGCCGGGCGAGATCTTGTTGCCCACCAGTACCACGGATCGTGCTCTCGGCAGGCTTTTGACGCCCGCGTCGGCCAGCACCGCGTCCACGCCCGCCAGTTCGCTCGCGTTCACCCCAGAGAACAGATGGTAAAGCGCCAGCATCGAGTGGGTCTTGCCACCGCCGAAGTTGGTCTGGAGCTGCACCACCGGGTCGCCGCCCTGACCCGAGATGCGCTGCACACCGCCCACGAGCAAGCGTTTTAGGCTTTCGGTGAGGTAGGTGCGGCGGAAGAACTCCTGCGGTTTCTTGTACTCGTCGGAGCCTTCGCCGAGATGCACCTGCCATAGGTCGGCGGCGAACTCCGCCTGCTGATAGCGACCGCTCGCCACATCAACGTGGGGTGTCACGATCTCGCGCCAGGGCTTGAGTGTGCCGGTCACGGACGCATCAATCAGCGAGCCACCGGCCCTGCGTTTTTCATTGCGTACCTGCTCGTCGAATAGTAGCCGGCGCAGTTCCATCTTCATCTTGCTGACCTCGTCGGCCTGCGGTGCCGATACGGCCGTGAGGAGCCGCGCCATCGAGTCGAGCGCCCGGTCGGAGTCATCACCCGAGAAGGGTTCTTGGTGCGCCCACTGGTTGCGGCAGTCGCGGATTTCCGAGACTAGGCTGCGTTCGGAAAAGCCGAGGATCTTTCTGAAGATGTCGTTCCAGGTCTCCCACATCAACTTGAGCAGACCGGCGGCATCCCAATCGGCAATGGGCTTGGCGGCGAGCAGGGGATCCTCGGCAAAGTGGCGGATCGCATCCATCCGCACACTGCCGGCCTGGATGGCGGCGTGAATCTCGCGCTCGACGAAGGGTGCCAGTCCCTGACGCAGAAGTCCGAGCGCCTTGCCGATGCGTTCAAAGTTGGTCATGGCCATGGGGTTATTCCTGGTTATTTAACCTCATCCCTAATTCCATCTCCTTAACAGAAGACGAGGAACAAAGGAAAGGTGCAATGGACAATGGATCTAGCGAATAAATTCAAAACGGCAGATATTTTTCTCCACCAACGGATCAAATTCGTGGTGATCGGTCGTCAATAGCTGGGCATCAACACGATTGGCCAAGGCCACGGCAAAACAATCAGCCAGCGAGATGCGCCGATGCGTGGCTTTTAAGTGGGCAGCCACTTGCCAAAATTCCGTGTCCATATCACTTCTGCATTGCACACCATCAGCAAGTAAATCCTGGATAGCCTGGTGGGCGTTTTGTTCTCCAGCAGTGCGGATAAAGTCGTAAAGCACCTCGCACAGATTAATTGCATGAGCCAGGCACTCCGATTCGCCATTTTTCAGGTATTGCTCTACTGTTGCCGCGCCTGGCTCATCGCGCAAGAATGCAATCATGGCACAGGCATCCAGTACAACGATCATGACTTGTCCTCTAATGCGATTTCTTTGGCTTTTCGCATGGCAAATGCTTCGCTGCTGGTGTTTACAAAAGCGTATTTACCTCGGGCGGAATGGCTCTGTGCTTGTTGGGTTGGCGTGATGGATTGCCGGATCATACCCTGCGCCTGTAGCGGCAAAATAATAATGGCTTGTGGTTCGCGCACAATTTCAAATGCGCCCAGCGCGGTGAGCCATTCCGTGGGAATTAACAACCCTTTGTCGGTCAGTTCAGCTTGCATGATGAAGTTCCTGAAAATTTAATTTCTAATGATTCGAGTTCAGGTTTATTAGAACAGTTCGCCCTGCTCGGCTTTGGATTTGACATCCTCCCGCGCCAGTCGGGCGACCTCGGGCCAACTTTGGACGAGGCCGTTGTAGGCCAGCGCCTCGTTCG
>JBAXSA010000599.1:0-1863 GCA_037130945.1 Pseudomonadota bacterium
GTCCGTTTTCAGCAGGCGGCCACAATTCCGGTTGGCTTCGAGCGCAATCGGCAGAATGTCCGGGAGCTGGTCGTTGGCCTTGAGCGTCGAGAAGCTGTCGCGGCGCGTACCGTGGAACAGCGGATTTCTTTCGCGTTCTTCACCGATGCTGCTGACACGGCGCCCCGCCAGGCAATGACCCGGATAGACCAGCGTATCGTCCGGCAGGGCGAACAAGCGGCGCGTCACACTGTCAAAGAGCTGCGTGGCGTCGCTGCCGGGTTCATCGATGCGCCCGCAGGCTTGAATCAACAGGCTGTCGCCGGTAAATAGGCGGTCACCCCATTGGTAGCTGAGGCATCCCGGAGTATGTCCCGGTGTGTCGAGCACCGTCAGGACGATGTCGCCGCAGCTTATCGTGTCACCGTCTTTCAGCAGGCGATTGGCCGTCAGGATGCCAGCGTGGGCGCCTACGGCAATGCGCGCGTTCGCCCACTCGCGCAACGAGTCGGCGGCGGTGATGTGATCGGTGTGCAGGTGGGTTTCAAGTACCCATTCCAGCCGCAGATTCAGCTCGCCAAGCATGCCTAGATAAAGCGGTGTCTGGCTGACGATCGGGTCGATAATCAAAGCCGTGCCGGTGCGAGTGCAGCCGATCAGATAGGAAAATGCCCCCGTGGTTTCATCGCGTAGTTGGCGGAAGTGCGGCACTTTTTTATCTTTTTGATTTACGTGGGCGTGGATTGCGACAGGACAGCGGACTCACCAGAATCCAGAGCAGTGCGAATGCCGCGAGTGAAGCGAGCAGCCACATTTCAGGTGTTCTCTGTCGCAGGGTGGCAACTGCATTGATGGCCGGATGCATGATGATCATGCGTGTCCCCCACCTCTCCTTCAAGATCGGAGTGATCGTGATTGCAAGCTTCGCTGGCAGACAATATGCGACCGGCGAGAAAAGCCGCAACCGCCAGTTGTGGGTCATCCTCGGGGGTGGCAACGACCTGCACCCCGCGCGCGGCCAGATTACGTACAAAACCCTCGCCTGCCCCGCCCGTGATCAGTACATCCATATTGTCGAGGGGGTGTGCCGCACGATGATCGTAGCCATGGATTGTCATGTTCTCATCCAGATCGATGCGCTCGACTTCGCGGGGGGCGGAGAGGCCGTCTGCCTCGAAAACGATAAAACGGCGAGCCCGGCCGGCGTGGCCGGTAACGGTGCGGAAGTTCTGGCTGGTGATGGCGATACGCATGTTGGATCCCTTAGCGGTGGGCTCCTGAAAGTTACACAAGGACCATGCCACCCCTTCAGCAATTGAGATGCCATGTAACCGTATGATTAATAATGGATTAAATATAGATGTCCCGCGCCCGGCGGGATTCATGTCATTTATGGCGGCATTTGCTGCCAAAATGGTGCCGTTAATGGCATGGGTGATTCTGGAGCTTGAGCGCTTTCCGGGAACCATAGCCAAGGACTATCGATGGAATCCAGACTTTCAATTAGATCGATTAATCTGTCTCGGATACTATTCGTCGCAAGTTAGCAAACCTACCCATCAACCTAGCAAGGAGAAACCCCATGTCCCTGATCAATACTGCCATCAAGCCTTTTAAAGCCACCGCCTTCCACAACGGCAAGGAAGTTGAAGTCACTGAAGCCGCCCTCAAGGGCAAGTGGTCTGTCGTGTTTTTCTACCCGGCTGACTTCACCTACGTTTGTCCGACCGAATTGGGCGACCTGGCCGATGTTTACCCCGAGTTTCAGAAGATTGGCGTTGAGTGTTATTCCGTATCGACCGATACCCACTTCGTGCACAAGGCTTGGGCGGATGCTTCCGACACTATCAAGAAAATCAAGTATCCGATGATCGGCGACCCTAC
>JBAXSA010000600.1:0-1862 GCA_037130945.1 Pseudomonadota bacterium
CGATGCGGGAGAAATTCCGGCATCTGAATATCCAGTGCCTGCAACAACTCTCTGGATTGTTCCCGAGGCACCGGGATCTTATGACAGGCAGCCTTCCCTTTTACATCTACCTGGATCGAGCATAAGGTCGAAAGTTGTTTCAACCCTTCTTCCACAGTCACATCCAATCCGCTCCATGCTTTCTCCAGCATGCGGCGGATCAAATAGGCCAGCATCACGACAAAAACATGTCCCCGGGTGCTCTCTTCCGTTCGTACATGAATCGGGCGCAACTCCAAATGACCCGTCTTGCTGGTGCGGAAAGCCCACTCGACCATCGAGAGATCCTTGTACCGGGCATTTACCATTTCTTTGCTTATCTGTTTCGCCGGCAAATCCGTCTTCAGAACGTAACAACCGTCGAGTTCGCCAGCCTCCGTCATCGCTTCCGCATCCACGGTCAGAACCAATTCCCGGTTTTTCTCTTCCAGCCGAACGAATGGTCCTATCTTCAAGTGCTGTGCCCTCTGTTGAACCGCACGCAGGGCGACCGCCGTCTGCGATTTCGGATGCGCTTTCAGGTAATCGTTCTTTTTGTCAACGTACGCTTGCACGGACGCAAGTTTTGAATTTCTTGAAGCGAGCATCTCTTGGGCTCGTACGGGATTCCGCCGGAGAATATACCGCAGGTCTTCATCCGGGAACACCTCGGCTAGTTCATCGTCGAACAACTCCATTTCGATGATGCCGTTGTGCAGCAAGGATTCGATCTGAGGTTTTGTGATGGCGGTAATGTAATGAAAGCCCTGTCCCTGAAGGTCCTCAACCTGTTTGGATTTCAGCATCCCACGGTCACCGACAAAGGTAACGTCCCCGCCGCCGAACCGTTCCGCGACTTTTTTGATCTGCGATTGAACCGTGGCCGGATCTTGCGTGTTTCCCTTGAACACCTCGATGGTCAGCGGCCGACCGTCGAGATCGCAAAGCAACCCGACGACCAGTTGCATCTTGCCTTTCTTCCCGTCCCGGTTGTAACCAAAAGCCGCCAATGCGTTGTGCATTCCTTCCAGATATGTGCTGGTCACATCGTACAAATACAAATCGCATTTCCCGTCCGGATGCGCTTGCCGGAACAACGCATTTTCAATCGCCTGCTGATGCTCTGCCAACCAATCCAGATTCTCGTACAGATCATCTTCGCAAAACCGATCCAACCCCAACACGTCACAAACCGCATGAGAACCGGCCAACCGCGTCGCCGACAACCGTGATCCCTGGTCAATCACCCTGGCCATGACCTGCCACAACGCCAGTTTTCCCTCCTGGGACGTTCCGAGCGCTTTCTCGATTCCCAGCGTCTGACTCATCTGCTGCAACGTGATGACAGCCCCGACCGACAAGCCTTGCCGGAGAATAAGTTCTGCAACCTTGGGTGTATGCGGCGGCAGTTCTCCATCGAAACGGAGCGCCCATTTCAATGCCTTAATCTGCCGGTCCGTGCAGCTCGAAAGATTTCCAAGCGTCGTATGCCTGACTTTGCCACCTTCGCGGTGGCTGTCCCGAAGGAGGTGTCGCACGTATTTGCCCGTTCTGCATGAATCGATGAACATAGTGACCACATATAATCACTATCTGACCTACAATGCAACATCAAAAGTAGGATGAATCAAATATTTTTAGTGGCTACATTTCTGGTAAAAAAAGAGAAAACGCCAACAAATCAACACTTCTGAAAAATCAATCCTGGAAGATCCGATAAAAAGTGCGAATTGGGCAGCGGCAAGGCTTTGGCCAAGCGAGTCCGCACCGAAGGCATCGCCCGAACCGAAGCCCGCCGCGTGGTGATCGGCAGCGACCGCCACGTCATCGAGGTTACCGAGTCG
>JBAXSA010000601.1:0-1857 GCA_037130945.1 Pseudomonadota bacterium
GCAAAGAAGAGCTTTCCTGGCCGAACATCCAGCGCGCGAAAATAGTCGCGATTGGCTGCGCCGACATAGATGATCGCGGCGAATTGCCGGAAGAGTATTTTCAGCAGGATGCGGCGGAAAAACGGCAGACGGGGCCGACCCAGCAAGTGGGAGTCGCCGCGAAAAAAGAGGGGAACGCCATGGCGGCGCGCCCACCAGATCGCCTGGAGGTGCGATAACCAATTATAGCCAAAAAGAAGAATAGCCTCTGGTTTCCATAGGGCGAGCCGAGTGCAGAGTGTGGGATTATCCAGGCCGCAAAAGTGATGGGTGCCGGGATCCCGGGAGTGGTTCGGGACAAACTCGGAATCGTAACCCGAGAGCAGATCGACATCCCATTGGAACGAGGCTTCGAATTGCGGGTCACGTTGCACGGTGACCCCGAATTGCCAGAGGTAAAAAACCTTGAACTCCAATCGCGTGTGCCGGCGCAGCCAGCGAAACCACGGGCTGTAATACTGGACCGGATGGGAAAGTACTATGGCGAAGCGTGACATCCTTGATCAGAGTCCAAAGAGTGATCTTAGGATCAATGGCACGCCAAGCACCACAATGACAGCCTGTTCCAAGGATGAGACCCAGGCGGCCATTGTAAGCTCGGCATTGAAGGCCCAGGCGGTCAGCAAAACCATGAATAACCCGGCGAAGGAAAACATCGGGCTAAAAGTCGACCAGATTTGAAGCTTCTTCAGCCAGAAACCCCAGAAAGCCCCGAGCAATATGCTGCCGATCATCCCAAAATTGGCATAGGCTTCCGCCACCAAACCAAAGGCTATGGTTGTAGTGATCGTCGCATCCTCATCCTGTAGTCCGTAGTAGATGCCAAGTTCATATGTAGCGATGTGGGAGCGAGGCTTTTCAGGCCAAAAAAGCCGAGGAATCAATTGCGGCAGCACATGGGTGTAAGACTTGCCATACAGGTAATCCTGCCGGGCCGGGGTGTATTCAACGATGAGGCACATGATATGCATGATGGAGGACCGCTCCAAGAGCTTACGACTAACGGTCTTGTCCCCACTGGTGGGTTCCAGACCTAATTCAATCCATTCGGTGAAATAAGCCGGCAATTGCATCATTGTTGGCGGCGGATAATTTCCTTCCCAGTATTTCGTTCGCATCTTGGTCTTGCCGGTGTGCAATATCGCCAGAAGCGCAAATGTGACTCCGACTACCAGCCAGGGAACTCGCTTGCCCCCGGCCAGGTAACCGAGCAAGGCGATGCCGATTAAGCCGATCGGCACGATCAGCAACAAGCCAACGCTCATTAGTATGAGTTGGATCACCAAATTGCCGAGGAGAACATTTCGCTCGGTGGGTGATAGTTCTCCCCGCCCCAAGCGCTGCATGCTGATGAAAGTACAGAGAATGCTGATTCCGTAGAAAACCGCCCGCAGCATACTGTTCAGCTCAGTTGGTATCCATGTGGTGAAGGTGCTCGCCCAGATATAGGCGGTCGAGGCGATCAGTCCATATTGGACAAATTTCTCGACGTCGCGTGTGATGATTGATTCCCGCCAAAAGCGGGAGCGTCCTGGGATGCCTCGGGTTACGCTATAACAGGTAATTGCTGCGATCTGATATAAGATGACGGCAAGGCTTGCCTGGTTGATCACTGCAGCTGAATAGTCGGTCAACTGCTCGCGGGCATTCAGTACGGGCAGAGCATAGGCATTGGCGCATAGCACCAAGATCGTCTCGAACACGGGGAATCGGCTTCCGCCATTTTTGGCCCAAAGCAATGAAGGGAGCACGGACAATGAAAACATGGCCAGTCCCAGTACCAAATGCTCAAGTTCATCTACCTTGGCTGAATAGGCT
>JBAXSA010000602.1:0-1847 GCA_037130945.1 Pseudomonadota bacterium
CGATCACTCGGTAGCAGGGGCGGTATCGGTGCCCCATTTATGATGCAAACTTGAAATGCTGAGAGGCCCCTGAGGGCCACCACTGGATCAATGTCTGCGACATGTCCTGAAAAGTGGGTAAAAGCTGGCTTTCTTTCCACAGCGGGGTCTGTGGCAGGGGCGTCAGTCCGGCCAGCAACACGACGATACAAACGATCAGAAAGCCACGGGCAGCGCCAAAAAAGAGCCCCAAAAAATGGTCGGTACCGGCCAATCCCGCCTTGTCGGACAGTCGCGTCAAGAACCAGGTGAGAATCGCCCCCGCCATAAAGACCACGACAAAAATACCGAGCAAGGCCACTGCGGTGCGGGCGGTCGCAGAGGTCAGTCTGGCGGGCAAAAGAGGCTCCAGCTCGGCGTAATAGGCCAGTCCCGCCCATAGGCTCGCCATCAAAACCGCGAGAGACAAAACCTCCCTGAGAAGTCCGCGAAACAGACCCACCCAGGCGGACAGGGAGACAAGCGCCAAAATGGCAATGTCGATCCAGGACATAAATATAAACACCCCAAAATACCGGTAGAGTAGGCCAGATCACGGAAAAGCAGAGATCAGGCGATCCAGGCGATCCAAGGAAAGTCGACAATTCTACCAGCCAGTGTGTCTGCCGCCAGACTCCCATGTCCAGCGCCCGTTGCCTGAATCCCGCTTAAAATCCATAAAAACATTGGACGATCAATTTGTTACTATCTACCATGATCTTCCCATTCATTCATCATCAGATTTAGATCCTTTGACACCTAGCGACAAGATGGCATCAAAAAATCCTTACCACGAATGTTTACAACAGGTGACTGATCGTATCCATCGCGCCTGTCAAGCCGGTCATCGTCCCCTGGATGCGGTTCGATTGCTGGCCGTCAGCAAGACCCATGACGTGGCGGCTATTCGTGCCTTGGCCGCTGCGGGTCAAAGGGATTTTGGCGAGAACTATCTTCAGGAAGCTCTGCCAAAAATCGCCGATCTTGTGGCATTTCCCCTGACATGGCATTTTATCGGCCGTATTCAGGGTAACAAAACCCGCCCCATTGCCGAACACTTTGCCTGGGTACACAGTCTGGCTAATCTCCACCATGCCGAACGTCTCAGTGTCCAACGGCCCGGCCATTTGCCGCCGGTCAAGGTTTGCATCCAGGTCAACATCAGTGGGGAGGCCAGCAAGGAAGGGGTTGCACCCGCCCAGTTAAGGTCTTTGATCGATGGCTGTCTCCGGCTACCGGGTCTCTCGCTCCAAGGGTTTATGGCCATTCCCGCACCGGCCTCGGGCAACCCCTCGTGCGAGATCTTGCAACAGCCATTCAGAGCCCTGCGAGAACTCCGGGATCACTATCAAGCCATAGGTTTTGATCTGCCAGAGCTATCGATGGGCATGTCGGATGATTTGGAAGCGGCCATTGACGAGGGGAGTACCTGGGTACGGGTTGGGACTGCCTTGTTTGGATCGCGAACGGCCTAATCTGTCCAAACCAGGATCAAGGCTCTGAACTTCGAGACAGGCAGCATGGGCTACAGTACCATATAGGCCGTTGGTGATTTTCTTTAAGCCGGTGTAGCTCAGTCGGTAGAGCAGCGTCCTTGTAAGTCGAAGGTCGGGGGTTCGATTCCTCTCGCCGGCTCCATTAGCAAAAGGCCTAGGTCATCTAGGCCTTTTTTATACCCCCTCCAGACCGCACGGCTGGCGCGGTTTCCAGTTTTGAGTCGGAGAGCGCCACCCTCCCAGAGACCCCCATTTTGGCCGGTTTTTGACCAATTTTTCTGATTCTCACGGATTCCGTGGAGATAAAATCTGCTTTTAATACATAGTGTTACT
>JBAXSA010000603.1:0-1844 GCA_037130945.1 Pseudomonadota bacterium
CCGTGGTAGCGCCATTGATAACAATAACCCCACTTGATTTGGCGGCCACTACAGCTTGCCCCTTAACAGCGTTGGCATTAGCGGTGGCTGTGACCCCGGTTAAATCCTTAATCGCATTGATCGCGGCTGCCTTCGCAATGGCACTTGCCGTGTTGCCAGTAGACGATGCGGTATCCGATTTTGCCAGGGACGCACCCACCAGGATCCCATTGACCTTGAAATCACCGGCACCAATGGTTTGTGCGGAACCCGCTGTCGTCGAAACGTAGGCGGTTTGGGTACTGAAAGTACCACTCGCAAGACCGGTATTGGCCAAACCGCCTACCTGCGTGCCTTCCTGTACGGTGATTTTTTTTGCAGAAGACAAGGTATAGGTACCCGTGTCGGTTCCAAAGGATCTTAGGCCGAGCGCAGTGTTGGTCAAGCTAGCAGTACTACTAGTTACGGTAATGTTGCGTCCGTCCTTTGCAACTAGCTGTACCCCTGAATTATCATCACCAGTATCCACTGCCGTCACGCCTGTACGGTCAGAAAGAGCGTTGATGGCTTTCACCACGGCAGCACGGCTGACAGAAGTATCTGATGTGGTCGAGATCGAGCCCGTTGCTACACCATTAATGACGATGACTCCTACCGACACGACGCCCGCCGCCATTTGGGAGCCTTTGGCTACATTGACATCCGCCGTCGCCGCCACACCAGTTTTGTCCGATACCGCGTTGATGGCCGCCGCCTTGGCAATGGAGCTGGCGCTCTTAAAGTTGTCCGGGTAGGATTTGTTGTCATAGCTCGCCGCCGACGCCCCAATCATCACCCCATTGACGACCAAGTCACCCGACGCGATGCCAGCGTTGGTCGCCATCGCAGTCACCGAAGAGGTATCGCTGACACCCAGTTTGTCAATTGTGGCACTGTTCATACTGATCGACATGGTCTGACCGGCATTGGCACCGATCTGGAACGTCTGATCCTTGAAAGAACCATCCAACAGATTGGTACCGTTGAACTGGGTCTGCGTCCCGACGCGGTTAACTTCGGTCAGGAGTTGTTGCGCTTCCTGGTTGAGCGCCGCCCGATCCGAGTCACTATTGGATGCGTTGGAAGACTGCACTGCCAACTCACGCAAGCGCTGCAGGCTGGTAGTCACCTGACCCAAGGCACCTTCTGCGGTCTGCGCCATCGAGATGCCGTCATTGGCGTTACGGCTGGCCTGATTCAGACCCGTGATTTGCGCACTGAATCGATCAGAAATTGCCAATCCCGCCGCATCGTCTTTCGCGCTATTGATACGCAAACCCGAAGACAGTCGCTGCATCGTCGTTTGCAGGGTCGACTGGCTCATGGCCAGATTACGTTGCGCAGTCAAGGCCGATAAATTGGTGTTGATAAAAGATGCCATTGTGATTCTCCGCTTAACTTCTCAGCCGTTCAGGCGTTTAGGGCCAACCTAGCCAGCTCACACTGGCCTCTTGATTGCTGGTATCGGCTGTGGTTAGGAATACTTAAGGCGGCGGATGAAACGCTGACATGGGATTGATTCGTCATCAAATTCAGGTCTCCAGTCGCCGGATCCAGCCACTTCTCGCCGATATCGACATTATTCTGGCAGGAATTGCCAAGGTTTATCAAGCAATAATTGCGCCAAATTATTCTATTGGTTTGGGTTTGGGACAGTGTCAAAGCCAGCACCATGCGCGTCAGGCGGGAGGGGTACCGGGACTATCGCCAGTTCTTGGGCCGAAAACCCTCGTCGTTGAGGATTCGAACCATTCCATCCCGCCCCAAAGCCAACACGAACAGAACGGCCACCAGCGTAAAGTCGCGCAGGTAGGCACCACGGGAAG
>JBAXSA010000604.1:0-1840 GCA_037130945.1 Pseudomonadota bacterium
TCAAACCCGCAAGCGACTAGCATGAAGTCGAGCATGCCCGCCATGGCTTTGACTCTTGATAGCCACTGTAGTGCGCCGAATTTCCTCGTCGACCTCCTCGGCAAACGTCGCAATGTCACGATCCGCTTGGCTCCGCTGCGCGGGGGTGAGCCGTTCCCGCAAAGCCTCTGCATATCGTTTGCGTTGATTGGGATCGAGACCGGCCTTGCGATAGATTTCACCCGAGACTGTCAGTGCCCGCTCGGTCTCTTGGAGGAGGGTATCGATCTGTTGCGTTAAGTGGTGACTGGAGTGTTGGGAAGTGTCTGACACGTTGAGACTCTCCTGGAAGATGATTGGAATGCGAAATGCGACAAGTTGATATTCACCTCTGGTTACCAATGATGGTTTGCATCGATTGGGCAAATTTTGAGATGAGATTGGACAGCGCGTCGCTATTTTGAGTCATTTTCCCCATCATGCTCTGGAGTTGTATCGACTCCATTTGCGAGGTGCTGGTCAAAGAATTCCGTTCGTTTTCGAGGGACTTGACCAGATTCTTGAACTCCGAGGCGGTCAATTTGCCATCGCCATCGCTATCACTGTAGGGAATGTTGGGATGAGCGGCGAGAAAGTCTTTTAGCTCTTGGGACATCTGGATATCGTTGGTCTCCAAGGCAACTTCCGTGGAAATCGCATTCCCCATGGCCTGGTCGGCCCTGATCTCGGTGCGGTTGCCCTGGGCATCCTGGGTGTACCAATCCGCGACCCCGCCGGTTTCACTTTCGTAAAAGATATAGCCATCATGGGTGGTGGTATCGGTCTGACGTCCGCCAGTCTGGCTATCGGAGAAGGTCACCTGATTGTTGTCGATGCCCTTGACCTGAACCACTTCATCCCCGCGAGTAATGGTCAGGGAGCTGGTCACCGTCATGCTGGAATTGCCAGACCAGGGGGTCGTGCCGACACTGATCTTGGTGCCATCCTGCAACACAAAGGTGGATTGCTGCTTGAAATCCCAGTCGGCTGATCCGGATTTGTCGCTTTCATCGACGTGCGGGTCACCCCATATCTTCACCGAAGTGCCGTTTTTATCTTTTAGCGTCCAGGACTGATCGGTGTTGTTCTTGGGCACTTCAAGGGTATAGCCATTGCCGATCTCCACCACGATCTTGCCGTCTTTCTCGGAGGCACTCAGGGAGTTGACCTGATCAAGGGCACCGGCCGATAGCTGATTGATCGAGGACTCAGACATCACCTCGCCCAACTCCTTCAGGTAGTTGTTTTGGCCCCTCATCTGAAGCATCTGTTCACGGGTGCGATCTTCGAGGATCATCCCCTTTTCCATATACACCAGCATCGCCAGGGTCTGAAGATCGGGCTGGCCTTGCAGCCCGACGGCAGAAACCGATGAAACAGAAGAGGGATCAATGGCAGCAGGACTCACGGGGCACTCCTTCCGTTGGTTTATTTATGTCGCAGGGATTACTATAACCTATCTTAAAAACCCTTTGGAACACAAGCAGGAGCCACTTCATGCCGCTCGATGACATACTCCGGGAGTTAGGGCACCAGATGGGTCTCGGCCCCTTGACGCTCAACGAACATAGGCTATGCCGCCTGGTGTTTGACGGCCGCATGACGGTCGATATCGAATCCCTGCCAGATGACTCGCGATTTTTCGTCCATGCCGTGGCTGGGCGGGTTCCCTCGGATAACCAGGCCGCTGTCTTTGCCGAACTGCTGTCGGCCAATCTATTTGGCCAGGAAACAGGCGGAGCCTGTCTCGCGCTGGATCGGGGACGTGACGAGATTTTGCTATTCCGGGAGTTTCTGACGGATCGGACGGATTATGTGGCGT
>JBAXSA010000605.1:0-1837 GCA_037130945.1 Pseudomonadota bacterium
CCCTCAAGAAAGGCTAGAGTGTCCATGCACAAATATAAAAATGCTAGTAAAATCAATGTGTATTATATAAGTGCCCGGGTTCGGAATGTGGCGGGAGATAGGGATTCCGTCATGTCCTCAAAACCCAATATGAGCCTTGAGAATTGCTGCCAGTCTTCGACTCATCGGCGTGAATCCGGGCCACCCGTCTGACCATATCAATCCGATTCCATCTCGGACCGCACACGTTTGACTCCCTCAGTCCGGCGAGCGTACAGATCATGGTCACGGATCGTTCTTGGTTCGTCAGAGTTTGTTGATTTGCACGGTAAATTGCGCACCACCGCCGGGATTATCCGCGATCATGACCCTTGCCTGGTGCAGATCCGCCACCCGTTTGACGATGGACAATCCTAGCCCGCTGCCACTTTCGCCGCTGCCAAGGATGCGAAAAAAACGGTCGAAAATACGGGTTCGATCCTCTGCCGCGATGCCGGGCCCGTTATCGCTCACGGTCAACAGGCTGCCTTCAGGTTTGTGCGCTACCATCAGCCGAACCCTACCACCTCTCGGGGTGTAACGCACCGCATTGTCGACCAGATTGCGAAGCAGGATCAAAAGCAACGGCGCATCCCCCTCGATAGCAATGGGATCGCCGGTTTCCTCCATGGTAATGTCCACCCCTTTTTCGATGGCCATCGGTACAAGATCCTCCGCCGCTTGTCGCGCCAGAGTGGCGAGATCCAGAGAAATTCGGGCGATACCATGTTGAGGATCCAGACGCGCCAGGGTCAAGAGTTGTTCGATCAGACGGCTGGCCTGATCCACGCCCTTCAGGACATTCTCCAGTGCCAGTTGGCGCGGGGCGTCCTCGGCGCGCAGCGCGACCTGCGCTTGAATCTTGAGCCCCGCCAATGGCGTTCGCAGTTCATGAGCAGCATCGGCGGTAAAACGTCGCTCGTTGTCGAGCGTATCAGCCACCCTTGCGAGCAGTGTGTTGAGTGCTTCCACCAAGGGCCGTATCTCCGTGGGTGTCTGGCCGACATCCATGGGTTCAAGTCGATCCGGTGCCTGGTTGACAACCTCGTTGCGGAGCCTATCCAGCCGCGACAAACCTTGCCCAACCCCAAACCAGATCAGGATCGCCAGCACCGGCAAGGCCAATCCGAGCGGCCAGAGGAGTTTAACCGCAATTTTGGTCGCCAGCTCGTCGCGGGCGTGATGTTTTTCACCCACCAACACACGCAGGCCACGCGCCGTATCCTGGTAGCCGAACACCCGCCAACCCTGGTTCTGCCAATACTGGTCACCAAAGCCCGGCTCTGCGGCCGGCATCAGGGTCTCGGCAGATGGCGAATGGGCCAGCAGCTGTCCCTCCTTGTTCCACACTTGATAGGCCAGATGCCGTTCGTAGGGGTGATCGGACTGCGTACCAGCATCCTCCTCATACTCGTCGTCGTCTGGCACCATGACGGAGCGACGGGTCGAGACCCGACCGGTCAGTGTCTTGGCGAACTGTGCAAGCTGGGCATCAAACATTTCGTCGATTTCATGGTGGGCATCAAGATAGCTCAGGGCGGCTGCGGCGAGCCACCCCAGGGTCAGCGCCGGCAACAGCAGTGCCAGCAAATGGGCGCGGAGCGAATTCATGGCTTGTCGATCAGATAGCCAACACCGCGCAGGGTTCGGATCAAATCGGCTCCGAGTTTTTTGCGCAGATGATGTATGTAGACCTCCACCGTGTTGCTGTCGACCTCGCCCCAACCATACAGGCCCTGCTCCAGCCGCTCGCGAGACAGCACGCGGCCCCGGTTTTCCATCAGCTCCAGCAGGATGGCGAATTCCCGGGGTGACAGAT
>JBAXSA010000606.1:0-1830 GCA_037130945.1 Pseudomonadota bacterium
GTGATCTGCAATGCCATAAAAACCGGCCCGGTGGTTCCGGTACAGCTCTTGGCAGCGCCCGCTAAACATCATCCGCATCCATTTACCCTCGCTCTCCTAGCGGAGCGAGGACATCCCTGCCAATACTCCTGCTGCGCCAGGCGGTCTGGGAGATCGGCACCGACACCCAAGTGGTACTACCAGAAGCCATTTTAGTACCTCTTTTCCGATCCTGAACTGGTTTGTGAGGGTCTTTCCAAGGGTTTGACCAGGGATCAAAAGGGGTGGATACTTCACCCACAGACGGCTGTATTCCTTGGTAACTAATACCTAAAAATCCTGAGGGAAATAACATGCTAAATATCATCCGTAGTTTGATTGTGGCTGCGACCCTGGTGGCATTGACTACCACGCCGGTTTTGGCTGCGCCATCCGATGGCGATCAGCTGATGGCGGATCCCGCCGCCGAATCCTTTATGATCCCTGTTCGTAGTGGCCATTGCGAAGATTTACGTCTGGCTTGCGAGAACAAGGATCGGCTGGGCGAGGCTGGCCAGGGCAATTGCCGCAAATATCGCGAGGAATGTGGTAATCGCCAAAAGCATTGCCAAAACCTCCGGTGGCGGTGTATGCACAAGGACGACACCGGCGAAGAGGGCAAAGGCCTGTGCCGCAGATATCGCGAGGAATGCCCTAGCGGCGGGCATTAGTATTCCTAGTGGGATCGAACCGGCATTGATCGCATGCGTATCGAACAGGATCTAAAGCTGGATTTTTCCGATGTACTGATTCGCCCGAAGCGCTCGACGCTGACCTCGCGCTCCGAAGTCGATATCTCGCGCGAATATAGCTTCCTTCATTCGGGCCGGAAGTACGATGGCGTGCCGGTGGTCGCCGCCAACATGGACACCATCGGCACCTTCGAGATGGCAACGGCGCTCGGCCCGTTCCGACTGTCCGTGGCGTTGCACAAGTACTACCCGGAGGACGAACTGGCCCGCTTCTTCAGAGAGCCAGACAGCCCTGCCGTGGTGTTTTATTCGATGGGTATCACCCAGGCCGACTATGACAAATTCCGCCGCCTCAAAGAGGCCACTGGCGAGGCCATTGGCTACGTCTGCGTTGATGTCGCCAACGGCTACACCCGGATTCTTGTCGACTTCCTGCGCAAGTTACGCCAGGCCTACCCGGATATCACGATCATGGCCGGCAATGTGGTGACCGGCGAGATGACCGAGGAACTGATCCTCGACGGTGCCGATATCGTCAAGGTGGGCATCGGTCCCGGTTCGGTTTGCACCACGCGCAAGATGGCCGGCGTGGGTTACCCGCAGCTCTCGGCCGTCATCGAATGCGCCGATGCGGCGCACGGGCTTGGCGGGCTGATCTGCTCCGACGGCGGCTGCACCGTACCTGGCGACATTGCCAAGGCTTTCGGCGGCGGTGCGGATTTTGTCATGCTGGGCGGCATGTTGGCCGGCCATGACGAATGTCCGGATGACCTCGCCGAACACGACGGTACGCGCATGAAACGCTTCTACGGCATGAGTTCTCGTGCGGCGATGGACAAATATGCCGGTGGCGTGGCCGGCTACCGCGCCGCCGAAGGCAAGGAAGTTTTGATCGCCCCGCGCGGGCCGGTGGAGGTGACGGTGCAGGAAATTCTCGGCGGCCTGCGCTCGGCCTGCACCTATGTGGGTGCTCGTAAACTCAAGGAACTCTCCAAGCGCACCACCTTCGTGCGTGTGGCCCGCCAATTGAACGAGGTATTTGGCAAGTCCTGAGAGACCCATTAAGGTAAATATTCGGCTAACCCATCCCCCATCTATGCCAAAGTTAGTTGTTCTCGAA
>JBAXSA010000607.1:0-1828 GCA_037130945.1 Pseudomonadota bacterium
AAGCTCCTCGTTTGCGGCTATGACCTCGACCGCAATTACCTTGGCACCCGGCAACTGCGCCGCAGCCTCCTCGACTATGCCGCCAGCCCGAAGTTCCAGCCCGGTGCGGCCGCCACCCCCGAATGGCTCGACCAGCTCCTCGGCATCCCACCCGTCAAAGCCGGACCGCGTCCAGCCGAATACCAGGATGCCCGGGTCTATATCGAATGCGCGGCCAACTCGACCCAGGCTGGGGATGTGAAGTGGAAAAGGAATCTCGATCGCGCCGATCTCCCCGCAGGGCTCAGCTACGAATTCAGCGGCACCACCTGGCACGAAGAGGCCGGCAGCTACTGGGTCGGTTGGAGGCAATTCTCTTTCTCTATGCATCTCCAGGATGTAGAGCCCGGCCGGCTGCTCGTCCGCTTCCGCGATCCCAATCACAATGGCCGCTCCGGCAAAGGCACCTTCGAAGGTCGGCTGTTCGATATCCCCGTGCATCAGGACAAACCCGATGGCACGTTCTGGCTGGAACAACGTGTTGACCGCGAAGATGGCCTCGACGGCGTTCTCAAGTTCGATGCCACGGTCCTCTCGGGCCCCAACCTGATGATAGATCGTGTCATCCTGATGCCAAATAAATGAAATCCATGACCTCGAGAGAACGGTTGACCGCGACCTTGAACCACCAGTCACCGGACCGTCTTTGCGTCGATTTCGGCGCGGGCTTCCAGACCGGGATGGGGGCGGGCGCGGTGCATCGGTTGCGTGAAGCGTTATTCGGTCCGAGCGATCATCGCGTCAAGGTCATTGAGTCTTACCAGATGCTGGGGGAGATCGACCCGCAGCTGCGCTCGGCGCTCGGCATTGACGTGGTCGGACTGATTCCGCGTACGACGCTGTTCGGATTCGAGAATCGCGCCTGGAAGCCATTCGCGTTGTTCGACGGTACGGAAGTGTCGGTGCCGGGCGATTTCAATGTCACCAAAAACTCCGATGGCGATTTGTTAATTTATCCGACCGGTGACGTGACTGCGCCGCCGAGCGGGCGAATGCCGAAAGACGGTCATTTCTTCGATTCAATCATCCGTCAGCCACCGGTCGACGATGACAATTTAAATCCAGCTGACAATTTGGAAGAGTTTGGCTTGTTCAGCGATGACGTGCTGCGCTGGTACGAGTGCCGGATTACTGAGTTAACCAGCCAGACAGATGGCGCGGTGATTCTCACGATGCCGGGTACGGCGTTTGGCGACATTGCACTAGTGCCGGCACCGTGGATGAAACATCCGAAAGGCATCCGCGACGTGGAAGAATGGTACATCTCTACTGCGGTGCGCCAAGATTACGTTCACAAAATCTTTGAGAAGCAATGCGAGATTGGTCTGAAAAATTTGGCGGCACTCATCAAGATTCTCGGCGACCGAGTGCAGGCAGTGTTTCTGACCGGCACAGATTTTGGGACGCAACGTGGTCCGTTTATTTCGCAGGCCACCTACCGTGAATTATTCCAGCCATATCACCGGCAAATCAACCGCCTGATTCACGCGCAAAGCAAATGGAAGACTTTTATTCATTCGTGCGGCGCGGTGATCGACCTCTTGCCGGACTTCATTGATTCCGGTTTCGATATTTTGAATCCCGTCCAATGTTCCGCCTGCGGCATGGATCCCAAAACTTTAAAACGCGAGTTTGGCCAACACGTGACATTTTGGGGGGGTGGGGTGGACACGCAAGGCGCCTTGGCGTTTGGCACGCCCGACGAAGTCTATCGGCAAGTCCGCGAGCGGGTGGAAATTTTCGGAGAGGGGGGCGGTTTTGTGTTCGATTCTGTCCACAATGTGCAAGC
>JBAXSA010000608.1:0-1823 GCA_037130945.1 Pseudomonadota bacterium
GGGGGCGGACTTCCGCGAGGTCACCGTGCAGCCCTTAGACTTGGAGCAGCATGTCGCACCGATGGTGCGGCAAGCCTACGCCTGCATTCATCCGCTGGATGTCGCGCTGCGCCAAGATCGCATTGCAGACTTGCTGGGTGGCATAGCGAGGCTGGAGGAAGATCGCCGGGGGCGGCTGGGCGAGGATGCCGTTGCCCTCGTTGACAGCCCGTTGATGGTGCGGCTGTTGTTGATCGTGCATGTGAACAACCGCACACTGCCCGACGAACGCGCCGACCTGTTCGACAAGGCCATCAATGCATTGCTACAAGTGGACTATGGGCGCGAAGAAAGCGACATCCGCGAACTTTCCACCGATTGGAAGCTGTACCGCGACATGGCGCAACACCTCGCCGTCCACATGCACAGCCAAGGCCGCGACCAAGGCCGCGAGATCGAAGAATCGGCGTTAAAGGCGGTCTTGCGCCAAGAGGCCGAGTTCCAACCGCGCCTAGCCGATTTCCTCACCCATGCCCGCCAGCGTGGCAGTGTGCTGGAAGAGCGCGACGGCGGGTATCGTTTTATCCATCTGGCGTTCCAAGAATTTCTGGTGGCCCGCTACCTCAAGGAGATCATCGGCGGCGAGGGCCGGGAGGCCATCCTCGCCTATCTCGGAGATCGACTCGACGATCCTTGGTGGCGTGAGCCTATCTTACTGCTCGTCGGTTACATGGGCGCGAATGCCGCCAAACCGGCAAGGGATTTCATAGCCGCCTTGGCCAAGGCGGGCAAGACGGCGAACAGGCAGTTCTCCGCCGCCGAATTGGCTGGCATGGCAGCGCTGGAATGGCACGAAAGCGGCGCGGCGTTGCGGGTGGAGTGTGCCAGGCGCATCGTGGATTTGTTGGGAAACGAAATCGCACTGGAGAATTCCGAACCCGTTATTCGCACACGGGCGGGTGACCGGCTGGCACAACTCGGCGACTCGCGCTTTGACCCGCAACGGTATTATCTGCCGAATGACGACTTGCTCGGCTTCGTCGCTATCCCGGCTGATCCCGATTTCATGATTGGAACCCGTACCGAAGATTTTGACCGGGTGATGGAGATGGTTGGCGTTTCGCAAAATAACAGGGATTTTTTCAAAGCCGAGGTCAACGACCAGCCTACGGCGACGCGGGAATTCTACATTGCCCGTTATCCTGTCACCGTTGCCCAGTTTCGCGCCTTTATCGAGGCGACAGGGTTCAAACTGGGCGATGAATATGCCTTGCGCGACCCCGACAGCCGCCCGGTGCGTTATGTTAGATGGCATGAGGCACTGGAGTATTGCAACTGGCTCAATGATGCCCTGATGAAATCCTCGCCAACCCCCAATGCCGTTGAAATAAACGAATATAGTAGGGCGGCAACCCCTTGCCGCCAACCGGAGGATCCACCAGTTTACAGTCGGCATGGGGATGCCGACCTACCGGCTTTTGACTTACTTCCCCTGATTCAATCGGGCAAATGGCGCATCACCCTGCCGAGTGAATTGGAATGGGAAAAGGCGGCGCGGGGCGGACTGACAGGCACTATCTTCCCGTGGGGCGACACGCCGGATACGAACCGGGCGAATTATGGAGAAGCAAGCATCGGTGACACATCGCCTGTGGGCTGCTTTCCACCGAATGCCTTCGGCTTGTATGACATGGTTGGCAACGTCTGGGAATGGACGCGCAGCCTATGGGGTTCGGATGGGCAGAAACCCGACTTCGGCTATCCTTATGATCCGAACGACCAGAAACGCGAGGATTTAAAGGTGGGGAACGATATTTACCGGGTCGTGCGGGGCGGTTCTTGGG
>JBAXSA010000609.1:0-1822 GCA_037130945.1 Pseudomonadota bacterium
ATTCTCCTTTTTAGCTTTTCCGGAGTGGCCGATCGTCCTCATGATTTCACTGGTCGTCCTTGCGTTCGTTTGCATCGGTCTGATCCTGGAAGTGATCCCGGAGAGCTTCCGACGTGGTACATGGATAAGGCCTACCCTGATTGGAAACTTGGTATTGTTCCTTGTAGCGACGATGGCGGTGCTGGTTCTGGGGGGTCAGGATGCCATGGCGTCGCCTGCTGCCTTGACCACCGTTCTCGGCGTCAAGGTTATTTCGAGCGGTATGGGATTGGTGATTACCGGTACGGGTATTTTCACCGGCCTCTCCACTATCGCCGCTACCATTGCGATTGGCCCCAGGCTTTCAAGGATAGGGCGCCCTGTTAGCGAGGTGAAATCTACATGATTCGACTGCTTTATCTCAGTCAGGCCGTAGTCGGAATAACGGACGAGCAGATAAGGGATATTCTGCAATTGGCGCGACGGAACAACCAGGACTTGGGTATTACCGGTGTTCTTGTTCAGGGGGGTGGTTTGTTTATGCAAGTCCTGGAAGGATCTGAACAAGCCGTTCTCCGTAAGTATGTAAAGATCATGGACGACCAAAGACACAGCAACTGCCAAATTATTCACATTTCCCATGTGATCGACCGGATGTTTCAGAACTGGTCTATGGGGGTCATCAATAGTAAACCTCTAGAATTCCAGCATATTGCGGAGTTACAGGCCCACCGCCTGGAAGCGATTAAATCAAAGGAATTCTCAGATACCATGCGTGAGTTTCTTGAGAAGTTGCACTCTGGACAAGCACCCAAAGAAGACGAACCTTCAACCTGCGCCAAAAAAACCTTTAATTCACATGATGCTGCGGGAATTTCACGAGGTTATTCCACAACACATCCGGTAAAAGCCGAGTAGAGAATAACGTAATGAATAGTACCGTCTCCATCGGAGAACCTTGGATGTGGGCAGCCTTCATAAGCTTTGTGCTGGCCATGCTGGCTCTGGATCTGTTTGTCTTCGGAGGTCGCAAGGCGCACAAGGTCAGCGTCAGGGAAGCCGTGATCTGGTCGCTGGTCTGGGTCAGTCTGGCGCTATTGTTCAATGTGGGGCTGTGGTGGCATTTGAGTGTCACGCTGGGACAGGAGATCGCCGACCAAAAGGCGTTGGAATTTCTCACCGGCTATCTGATCGAGAAATCGCTGTCGGTGGACAACGTGTTCGTCTTCCTGCTGATCTTCACTTCCTTCCGGGTTGGTGCCAATTATCAGCGCCGGGTGCTGATCTACGGCGTACTGGGTGCCATTGTCCTACGTGCCATCGATTTTGGCTGGGGCTTGGGTCGTGCGAGAGTTTGACTGGGTACTCTATCTCTTCGGCCTCTTCCTAGTCGTCACCGGAATGCGAATGCTGGTCATGGCGGAGAAAGCGCCCGATCTGGAAAATAACCCGATACTCCGGTTCGCGCGTCGGCATCTGCGCATTTCTAATGGCAATCACGGCGAGAAATTTAGCCTGATGAAGGATGGCGTACGCTGGTTCACACCGCTGTTCCTGGTGCTGTTCCTGATAGAGGTGTCGGATTTGGTGTTCGCGGTGGATTCCATCCCGGCCATCCTGGCCATCACCACTGACCCCTTCATCGTATTCACCTCCAACATTTTCGCCATCATGGGTCTGCGCGCGCTGTATTTCCTGCTCGCCGACATGGCTGACCGCTTCCACCTGCTGAAGTACGGATTGGCCGTTGTACTCATTTTCATCGGTACCAAGATGCTGATAGCCCCCTGGTACCATGTGCCGGTAGAGGCGTCGCTGATCATCGTCGCGGTACTGATTGGCG
>JBAXSA010000610.1:0-1821 GCA_037130945.1 Pseudomonadota bacterium
GTTCACGTTCTCAGGTAATGCGCCGATCGATTCAAATAACTTTTCCACATTGATTTTATGAGAAACAACCCCCACCACATTCCCGCAGCTATCCAATAATGCGCCACCCGAGTTGCCGGGCTGGATGGGGACGCTGATCTGGAAACGGACCGGCTCGTCTAAGATCCCCGACAATCCGGCGATGTCGCCTTTGGAGAACTTAGGGGAGTAGCCCATCAGTGGGGCCCCCGGGAAACCGACCGTGACCACTGTGCTGCCCAGCTTGGCCGTGTGGCTACCAGTGACAGGCAACGCTGAAAATCGACCGGTCGTTTTCAAAAGGGCCAAATCACTGGCCTCGTCCACCTTGACCACTTTGGCGGGGATGGTGGCGGTGGCTGTGACGAGAAAAATTTCCCCGGCATCCTTGACGACGTGATGATTTGAAACCAGGTATCCATCCTCGGTGACAAAGAATCCCGTGGCTGAACCCATTTCAGGATACAGGCTATAAGTCTGATCGCCGGACCAGGAACAGCTCGCTTCGTTGGTCATGAAAGGCCTGAACTCACTCGCCAATCGTTTTGCTTCCTTCAATTTTTTGGCTGAGAGTTTGCCTTCGATTTCCACCAAGTTTGTTTTGGCTGTCTCGGCACCATTGTTCACGGCCACAGCCATCCACTTGTAGGCTTGGACTTCGTCTTTATTAACGCCCTTTCCGTCGGCATACATGCGCCCCAAGGCGTATTGAGCGTCCACCATTCCTTGGATCGAGGCTTTATTCATCCATTTGAAGGCTTCGGCGTCGTCGCTTTCGACCCCATCACCGGTCGCATATAATGCGCCCAGCAAGGCTTGAGCTTCGGCCAAACCTTTCACTGCCGCCAGCTGGACCCAATAAAATGATTCAGAACGATTTTGAGCGACGCCATCTCCGTTGTAATACATCCGACCAAGATTGAATTGCGCCCAAGGAACGCCTTGGTTGGCGGCAGCTTGATACCATTTTACCGCCTTCGTGCCATCTTTGGGAACCCCATCCCCATCTTGATATCTTTTTCCCAGATAAAGCTGGGCCAGAGCATAGCCATGGTTGGCTGACTTCGTGAGCCAGGCAACGGCCTTGGCCTGATTGGTTTTAAGTCCCAGACCATTGTCATAAAGCCTGGCCAGCCAGAATTGAGCCTTGCCCTGTCCTTGATCCGCCGCTTTCCCATACCACATGGCCGCTTGAGTGTAATCTTTGGGCAGGCCTTCTCCATTTTCGTAAATGGTGGCGATAGCGTATTGGGCTTCCGGATCGCCGTGAGCGGCTTTCGTCTCCAGGTCATCCAGGTACGCACGTTTTTTGTCAGGAATGAACAGTCTTGCCCCGGTTTCGGGTTTAAGGATTTGCACCCCGGTTTCAAGGTTCGTGGACACATTCAGGCCTGGGTTTGCCGACATGATTTGGTCCGTCGTTACTTCCATGCCCAGCTTGAGATATTCTCCGGCGATGGAAGCAAGCGTGTCGCCTTTTTGAGTCGTGTATGAGTATCCCGGTGTGCCTTGGGGCGGTGACGTCGTTCTGCAGCCGACAGCAGACATCAGGGTGGCAAGGCAAATCAGATGAATCAGGAAATGAAAAATTGTTTTCATGTGATCTTGTGCGGTTGAGACCAAGGGAGATTGGCGGCGAATTTTTCAAACAGCGCCTTCAAATCGTCCGCCCTGGCCATCATTTCGCGCCAGTCCTCCGGCACATCTGACAGCCCGTAATGGACTCCGGCCAACCCGCCGGCCACGATGCCGGTGGTGTCGGTTTCGCCACCCAGATTCACCGCTTTCAGCACGGTCTCACGG
>JBAXSA010000611.1:0-1820 GCA_037130945.1 Pseudomonadota bacterium
GGCGCATGCACTCCAGCCGAGCAGTGGTTTCCAGTTGCTGGATCGCCTTGCCTTCAATCCAGGTAGCGCTCGATGCGATCAAGGAAATACCGGGTGACAGGGTCTGAATGGGATTGTTCATGTTTGCTCATTCCAGGTACGATTCATCATCGATGAAAGAGGCATTGCAGGTCGCGCACTGGTAATGGTGATCCCGCCTGAAAACCGGGGCCACCAGCCCAAACTGCCCGGCGATCCACGTTATCCGGTCGCGCTTCAGGCACTTGTCCGCATAGAGGACGAATCGCTGCTTTTGTGTGAAATATACGACCCGCCCGCGTGGGTAGGCGTCGTAAGCCCTGGCCTTGATGGTTCGTTCAATAGCGTTACTCGGCGCCAATTGTTCCCAAAAATCATAATGCCCGCCATGTCCCAGGGTCTCCCCATAGGCTTCTCCCTGTGCCACGGGTACCGCATCCATCAAGAGCTGATTGTCTACAACGAAGAAGATGCCGACTTGTGATTCTCCCATTGCTGTCTCCCGTTTCCCCGTTACATGGTGACAGCAGGTTATCTACTGTCTTTTGGGCCAAATGACAAGGTTAGCTCGCCACCAGTGCCTCCTTTAGTATTGGAGATTCCCCCGTCATATTGCGTCGCAATTCGCGTGATCCGAGCAAGATTCGAATCGGTTTTTTAACTACGGTCTATTTTGACACAGCCTCACCACCAGACAGCCGTTGTAGCTGTCGCTTCAGCCGGTTGTCGCGGCCGATATGGCGCTGTTGCTGCTCGGGATCTAAATCCAAGGGTGTGTTAAACATGGTTTTCACAGTGTACGACTTATATTGACGCACCTCAATGCTATAAATGTTGCAGACCTTGGGATTGGAGCCGAACCGGTTCTCTCCCTGACCATGGTGCGGTTATACCCCATTATTCAAGAGGCTCAGACCATGTCCCGCAAATGCTCTCCCCTGTCTTCCCGTGAACTACTCGAACGCATCGGCCTGACTGACGAAACCCGTAAAACCCTGGGGGAGAAGTCCTTGGAAAATCTGGATGACTCGGAAGATCTGGACGGTGACCTGGGTGCGGCGCTGCGTGAGCGTTTTCGGCAGTTCATCAAGCGTGATGACTTCGCTCCTGGTGATCTCGTGACCTGGAAACCGGGCCTGAAGAACCACCGTTGGCCAAGCCCTGGCCGCCCCGCCGTGGTTTTGGAGGTACTCGATATCCCGGTGTTTGACACCGAAGAAGACGCAGGTGTCACCTACTTTCACGAACCCCTGGATCTGGTGCTTGGATTGTTTCACGAGACCGGCCCACATCGTGGAGATTTTTTGTCCTGGCATTTCGATAGCCGCCGCTTTCAACCCTGGATCGAGGAAGTCTGACCGTGACCCATCAAAACACCCTGACATTGTTGGACAGCGACCAGTTGTAACCAACCTGTCTGGCGTTGTTGTCAATGAAATAAGCCAAGAGGATTGAAACCATGTCATCTTTTTCCTGGAACAAAATCGATACTCAGACGAAAGAGCTTGATCTTCACGGTCAACACATCACCGACGCTGATCTGGCGCTCATTGGTCGTCTCACTTCATTGGTTAAGCTTGACCTTAAGTGTAATCCACGAATCACTGACGATGGGCTAGCACACCTCCAACACCTCACCACGCTGACTTCGCTTAACCTTGAGCAATGCGACGAAATCACCGACGCTGGGCTGGCGCACCTCCAGCACCTCACCGCGCTGACTGATCTTAGCCTTCCGAGACAAATCACGGACGCCGGACTGGCACACCTCCAGCACCTTACCGCGCTGACTGAGCTTTACC
>JBAXSA010000612.1:0-1815 GCA_037130945.1 Pseudomonadota bacterium
CCTCCGCCCGCCAGCCCCCATTCGATTGCCTGACAAGCGCCGGGATAGTCACCGCGACGGTAAAAACCCTTGGCATAGGCATGGTGCAAAGCCGGCGGAGCCGCCTGATCGCGGCCGCGTCCCGCCAGCAAACGCGACATGGTTGCGTGATCGTGGCGCTCGGCAAGGTAGAGACAGCGAGGATGCAGCCAATGGCGGGTCGCGGGATCATTCTCGGGAAGAATCGCGGTCAGCCGCCGGAATAACAGGCTCTCCTCGACATGATCGAGCGGCCATTGGGACTGCCCGGTCAAGGCTCGCAAGGCTTCATAACCGGCCTGCGTGACAAAATCCTCCTCGCTTTTGGCCTGAAACCAGGTTCGCCGGGTGGCGTGGGCGAGACTGGCGGCATCGTCAAAAGGCTTGGCGGGATTGCCCCAATACAGATCGGGCTCGCCGAAAAGCGCCAACCGCGCCGCGCCGTGACGCTGGGCCGGATCGCCCTGGGCACTTTGAAGCAACTCGCCAATACTACGATCTGTTTGAAGCCAATCCGCGAGAAAATGCCGCAACCAGACCGCAATGGCGCCGGCATCGAGTTGACCCAAGGGCACCAGCAGGGTACGCACACCGGTCTTGCCATCGAGGAGCCGGGTAGCGTAGTCGGCCAGATTGCCGTCACGGCTGGCGCAGGCGAGCAGGATCACCAAGGGCGGCGCCACATCGCGCCATGGGATGTCCCAGGCTTTTTGGCTTTCTTCCAGAAAGGGCGCGGCA
This sequence comes from Pseudomonadota bacterium, assembly GCA_037130945.1. Classification (GTDB taxonomy): domain Bacteria; phylum Pseudomonadota; class Gammaproteobacteria; order Chromatiales; family Chromatiaceae; genus JBAXSA01. The sequence goes on from JBAXSA010000612.1 coordinate 757, forward strand.
GCGCGCTCACCGCCGTGGGTGATGACGACCAGCGCCGACCACTGAGTCCAGTCCTCGCGGGCCAGCGCACGACCGGCGGCGAGACGGCTATTCGCGATTTGACGAACCGGGAGTCCGCTTGCAGCCACTTCGGCAAAATCACTGGAATCCCGCCAGAGATTCAACACCGCCACTTGGCCAGCCACCGGCGCGGCCGGACGAGACGCGACAGGATGACGACGTACCGCCAACAACCGCCCCGTCAGGGCAAGATCCCGGTGGCGCAGATGTTCCCATGGCAGACTGTGCCAGTCGTCAGGAAGCGCGGGATCGAGCAGCAGTCGGCCGCCGGTATTGCTCAGAGATTCCACCAGCTCGCCGGGCAGCACCTCGGTCAGGGCCAGTCGGCAGGACTCGGGCGCACCCGGTTCCAGGGCGGTGGGCGGCCAATTCGGCAAGGGCGATGTGCCCGATTGTTCGCCAGCTCGCCAGGCTAGAAGCGGCTGGCCGGATGGCGTGAGTTTGAGAAGTTTCAGGAAGATATCCACGGGTTTTAAGTCTCCTGGCTGGGGGAATCCCGATAGCTTACGACAGGCGGCTCATTTTCCGCCCAATCGAGGATCTGGCGTATCTCGCGCCGGGCGTCTTCACGGCGATTGCCGGGACGGTGCTGGCCGCCTGGCAAACGCTGCATGGCCCTGGCCACTGGATTTCGGCGCGACGGTGGATGAGGCGAACGATGACGAGCGGAAGGGGATGACATGGCGATTCTCCTGGGTTGGGGTTACGGGGCCGCACAGACCAATGTCAGGTTGTGGCAGGCGGTTTCGATGTGGTTGGCGATCATGCGGTCTTCAAAGCGCGCCAGCTCCCGGCCAACGCTGCCGGACTCATCCACGGCATTGAGTCGAGTGATCCCGCGCTCCAGGTCATGGTGCCAAAGCTCCCGGGAGATCCGTTCGGGATGGCGAGCCTGGGTCTCCTGAATCAGCCGGGCGGTCTCGCGCACCTCGGATTCAGCGGATTGGGCCATTTTTTCAACCCGATTTGCAATCCAGTTAGCGGACATTTGCGGCGGGG
>JBAXSA010000613.1:0-1813 GCA_037130945.1 Pseudomonadota bacterium
CCATAGCAGCTGATAGCAGTCTCAAGGGGCTGGAAACCAAACTCAAGATGGCGAGACAATATGTCCCGGGACCGAATCAGGACAGTGCCTCGATAACCACTTGGCTCGCGAACATGAAAAAGTATCGCGAACTGAAGTTGGCTGACATTAAATATTACGGCACCGAATACGACCGGCCGGAACTCAAGTGGACCCAGAGCGCCTTTGTGCAACCGCAGATGATGGTCGAGGATCGCTATTTCTACGATCCGGTGGCGGGTAAATACACGGTGGACCGTTACCTGGATGATTTGGAAAAGCGCTACGGTGGCATTGATGCGGTGCTGATCTGGCATGTCTATCCCAATATCGGCATCGATAATCAGAATCCCTTTGACCAGCTCCGCGCGCTGCCGGGCGGACTGCCGGCCTTGAAGAAGATGGTGGCCGACTTCCACCGCCGTGGCGTACATGTGCTCTTCCCCACGATGCCGTGGCCGGAAAATGGCTCACGGGACGAAGGGGTGACGACCCCGCAAGCCCTCGCGCGCGACATGGCAACGATCGGCGCTGACGGCATCAATGGCGACTGTATGCAAGGCATGGGTAAAGACTACACCTTTCGGACCGAATCGGATAAGAGCGGCAACATTCTGGCCTTCGAGCCGGAAGATGGGTTGGCATCCGGGGAGACGGAACTCCCTTGGATCAACATGAGTTGGGCGTATTGGCCGCACCAGGTTAAGAATGATTTGGGATGGGCCAATGACAATAAGATTATTATCCCCAACGTCAGCAAATACAAATGGCTCGAGCCCCGGCACATGGTTCACATCAACGAGCGCTACCGGCGCGACAGGAGCCAGGATCTGCAGAGCGCGTTCTTCAACGGCACCGGCTACGAATCCTGGGAAAGCGTATGGTGCCTTTGGAATGGGTTCACCCCCCGGGATGGCGAAGCCCTGCGCCGGATCGCCACCATCGAACGTGCTTATCCGGATCTGCTCATAAGCAAGGATTGGGAACCGTACACACCAACGCTGCAAAAAGGCGTTTTTGCCAGCCGATTCCCAGGCGCACATGCAACGCTTTGGACCATGATCAACCGTTTTCCCTATCAGATTGAAGGCCCGCAATTGCGGGTGCCGGCAAATCCTGGCGTCCGCTATTTCGACCTCTGGCATGGCGTGGAGCTGAAGCCTGTGCAGGAGGGCCAGGAACTGATTTTAAGTTTCGGGATGGAAGGATACGGCTTCGGTTCCGTGCTGGCCGTAAGTGGCGCAGCGGATCCGAAATTGACCGCCCTGCTCGACAAGATGCACACCTACTCAGCCAAGCGTCTGGCTGATTTCTCCGGAGAATGGAAATTCCTGCCGCAAGAGCAGGTGCCCATCGCCCTCACCGCGCCTGGCAAGACAACGCCCGCAGGCATGACCCGGATCCCCGGAGGCAGTTTCAATTTCAAGGTCGAGGGTATCTCAATCGAGGGCTGGAACTCGATTGGCACTGATGTGCAATACCCGTGGGAAGATTCACCGCGTTGCTACCATAGCCACCCGGTAACACTGAAACCATACTTCATCGACACCTACCCGGTGAGCAACGAACAGTTCAAAAAATTCGTCGATGCGACAAAATATCATCCGCGCGATGATTACAACTTCCTGAAAGACTGGAAGAACGGTACCTATCCCAAGGGTTGGGCCAAGAAACCGGTCACTTGGGTCTCTCAGGAAGATGCCCGTGCCTACGCCGCCTGGGCAGGCAAACGCCTGCCTCATGAAACCGAGTGGCAATTCGCCGCGCAAGGGACTGACGGTCGCCTTTATCCCTT
>JBAXSA010000614.1:0-1813 GCA_037130945.1 Pseudomonadota bacterium
GGACGATTTCTTCTCCGACCATTTGAGCGGCGATTACGATCCGGATACGGGTATCTTGCTACATTACCTGCCGGGCGAGGTGGTTCGGAATCCCGCCCAGGATCCCCTGCTCTCGGTGGTATTTCGTCCCCACAAGATGGCCCCCGACAAGATCATCGCCGAATGCTCGGCCTTTCTCAAAAAAGTCACCCTCAAAGCCGATTCGGAATGATGGAGAAAAATGGCGATGGCTGATCGACATGATTCGAATATTTTGTATTGCTGGATCGGGGATGCGGATCTCGGCCGTCCCAACCAGGGCCCTGTCTGGAGGGCGGTTAATCGACTGAACGGTGCCGAGGTTCATCTGCTCGACGATGGGCGGGGTGACGCCAATAGACAGCGAAACATCCAGCGGTACGCCACCTGGCTTGCCCATCAAGAAAGCAACCTGGAGGGTTTTGAGCCCAGGCCCGGTGACGAACCGCCGCGCAGGCTGGTCGTGCGTCCTCATTCGGTGTCCCCCGTAGCACAGGGCTTGTCGGATGTTCAGGGCCTCTATCAGGCGGTTCGTACAGTTGTTTCCGTATCCGCCTCGGACAGTAGAAAGCGCTATTTCCTCATGCGCTCCGACAACCGGGCGGCCATGGAAACCCCCTGGATGCTGCTGGCCAAGGAGTTCATGGCGACCGTACTGGAATTCACCGTGAATCAGGAGATCCGGGAGGTGCCGGAAGACATCCTGGCGGATGCGGACTGGCTGACAAGCACAGGTCCGGCAGGCCTCGACGAAAAAAACGAACGGAGAACCTCAACCGAGAGGCCGGGACTGATCGCCTGGATTGGCAAAAGCGATCTCGCGGGACGAGGTGTTTACAGGGATACGTCGGCGTCCAGCGGGGTGCGCGGTTCGATCTTCAACGCCCTATGTCAGAGTGATTTCCGGGCAGTGGTGCTGATGGATAATCTGGATCTGCCGGATTACTCGGAGACATCCTTCGCGGACTACGAGGATCACCTGATTGGGCAATTTCCGGGGATCCAGGTGATTCGGCATCTCATCCCCTCCGAATCGAGAAATGCCGGGACTTTCCCGGAGATGTATGCATTGAACCGGAGGGTTTGCGATGGCGTGCGTAAAGAAAACCCGAAGACGCCGGTCATCGCCCTGGTGCCGAGCGACTCGGTGCCGGTGTTTGCCAGTTGGGTCAGGCTGGCCATCAGTGATCCGCACCTGCATCTCTGGGAGATCTACCGCACCAGCCAGGGGGAGGAGATCGTCGAGCCGATCCTCTGGCCGAATTGGGGTAATCGCCCGCGTCCCATCGTATGGGTATTCCATGAGCGCCATGCCCCACTCCCAGGCAGTGCGGGTCATCACAACCTTTCCGGTATGTTGGATCATCTCAAAAAGTATTTTGAGATCGTACCCTGGGACAGCAAGGATCTTGACGGCTGCTGGGAAACATTACGGGCGCAACGGTCACGCCTGGCGGGTTTTCTGATCGGGATGCAGTGGGGTACGGGGAGTGGTTTTCTGGAGGCTGGCCTGGATCTCCTGACGCCATTACGCCAGCGTTTTCCCGAGATCCCCTGTTTCATGCTTGACGACGAACCCACCGAGTCGCGCCAGCAACGGGCCATTGCGCGAGGGGCTTCCTGGTGTTTTGAGGGACGGACGCATCTGCCGATTCGTCGTCTGCTGCTGCGTTTCCAGCAGGTGGCCAAGTTGTGGTACGGCGGCTTCGAGCATTTGCCGTTGCCAGAATTCAACGGCGCCAACTACCCAATAATCTGGGATACACTGAATACTCGGCTGAATCAGCAACTGCAC
>JBAXSA010000615.1:0-1812 GCA_037130945.1 Pseudomonadota bacterium
CGGCATAGCCACACTGCGGGCAAGCCGGGGAGGCATCGGGCTGGTTCAGCGCATCGACCCGCCGCATGTGGCCGCACTCTCCGCAGATCGCCCAGGGGGTCAGCAGCGGCTGGGCGTGGGTTCCCAGGGAGAGTTGCTGGATCTCGAATTCGCGGCTGTGCGTATAGAAGCGATTTCTCGGGGCCAGCTCCTTGAGCGCGGATCCGGCGCCACGAACGATATCGTAGGCCGGCAAATCACCCTCGTTGGCCTTCTCGCCGGTGGGACGCCTGCGGTGTTCGTTATACAGGATGCCGTTAAAGTGAACGCCGCGCTCAGGAAATGCGTAGTTGGGCAAAAGACCGTACTCAATCAGGATTTCCAGGGCGGCCGTCCGATTCAGGGTCTGTTGTCTGACACGCAGGATCCGGCTTTCCTGTTCGATCTCCTTGAGCGCCTCCTGATCGTCCTGGGTACTGGCCTCCTTTTTCTGATCCTGAAGGCGCTTTTGCGCGTTCGTGATGGCCTGGCGCTGGCTATCAAAATCCCTCGCTGCGGCATGGATGCGTTCGCGCAACACCTGGGCACCGGTCTCCTGCATAAACCGCTCGCGGGTATCGTCCCTCACATCGTCGCTAAAACGGGTCATGAACTGCGCTTGCAGCGTTGATTCTTTCCGCGCGATCCAGGCGAGAATCGTGCTGATCGGCCCCTTGCCGCCATCCAGATCCTCGACGAGCTGTTTTCCCGTATGGGGCAGTGCATTGACCAGGCTTTCCTTGACCGCGCTATCGAAGCAGAACGCCAGGTATTGTCGAACCAATACCGCGCTGGCATCGAGCCAGCACCCCGGCGGCTCGATATGGCCCGCCAGCATTTCCTGGGGGCGGCCGAAGAAGAAAAGATCGTGGGGTCTTTGGTTTATGACGGCCAAGACCAGCGCCGTTCCCGTGCTGCGCCCGGCCCGGCCGATGCGCTGAAGGTAACTGGCGGTGGTGGGTGGGATCGAACAGAGCAAGGTACTCGACAGATCGCCGATGTCGATACCCATCTCCAGCGTCGAGGTGGCCGTCAGTACATTGGGGTCATCGGCGTGTCCGCCATGATTGAATTGATATTCCAGCGCCTCCCGCTCCAGGGTAGTCAGGAGGCCCGTGTGTTCACGGGCAAAGACACGCCTGAGCGCGCCCTTTCGATAGCGCTTGCGGTAATAGGATTGGCGGTCGGTTGCGCTGACCGGACGGTAGATGCCGTGATCGCCACGATAGGCCAGGGTGGGGCCACCATCCCAGGCCTCTACCTCGTGATGGGGCCGAAAGATCCGTCCCCCGCTGTAGGAACACTCGAATTGCCGGCCCTCTGGCCAGAGGCGCGCCGGTTCCGGGGAGAGCGCCAACAAGCGTTGGTTGCCATCGGTATGAACCGTTTTCAGCAATCCGGATTCACAACCCGCGTCCAGCCAGGCCCGGAGCAAATCCAGTAGCGAGGACTCCGGGGTATTGGGCAAACCCAGCGACCGCCTGGCCCAGAGAATTTGCCAGGGCGCAAGTTGTCCCGGACGCGAGGTGGCCAGCAGGGTGTCATGATCCCGGTGCGGGCCAGTGGAAAGGAGTCTCGGCCGGAACCGGCCAGCAGGCGGATAGAATTCACGACCCGTCACCGCCCGGCCAAACGGAAACTTCCCCCAGTAGCCTTGCCGGGCGAAGCTATCGAGATAGGGGTGATAAAGTCCGCCGCGCTCGCGTTGACGGTACAGTATCCCCAGCAGCCAGCGTCGTAATCGCTGTTGGCCCGCTTCGTTATCGAGCGCCAGCAACGAGGGATCAATAGCGG
>JBAXSA010000616.1:0-1797 GCA_037130945.1 Pseudomonadota bacterium
AAGTCACCTTCCTGCTCGGCCAGGGCTTCGTCCAGTGTCTGGTTAATCAATGCCAATGCTGTCCGTACCGATAACGGCTTGCCTTCGGCATCCAGCACCTGGGCATAACGGGTATAAACGGCCATGCCAGGGCCAATGGCGGCTTGAGCCAAATCAACGTGGGCGATATTGCCGGCTTGCAGATGCACCAGGGCTTGTGGCAATTCGGCTTTCAGTGCGGTAACAAATTCACGTCGGGTGGCTGTGGGGGCATTGGATGGACGTTTGCGACAAACGAGGACGATGCTGGAGGCGAGGGCGTTCGCTCCCATACCGATCATGCGGTGCTCCTGTTCACTCCGCATCGGCCAAGTCCCTGTAATTGAGAAGCCCGCTTCTATTACCGCTGCCAAGAATGTATCCCAACCAGTATTCGTTGTGCCATCAATCCCATCTGTCTCCGACTGTTTAAATGCGTAATAGATGGTTACAGGAAATGCAGAGTGAGCCAACTCGGCCAAACGATGCATCGCTTGAGTCATACCTTCGAGAAAGAAAATCTCTGCCTTTGCCTTGCTGCCATGGCGGTAAGGTGTGGCAACAAGTTCCTCCGCTTTTGGCACAGCCATAGTCGCAAAGAGGCCAGGGAAAACCGACTGTAACGAACGGCGTAACCAGACATAGAAAAAATCTGAAAGGTCAGCATAACCAATGTTGTCGTAGTAAGGTGGGTCTGATGAAACGACTTTCGTATTTGATAGATTGCTAGTCCGCGCATCCTGTTGAACTGAAACACCTCCAACACCAGAAATTGGCAATTTACATATGCATTCGGAGATGAACACTACGGCGGGAGAAAAACCACCCACTGTGTCGTGAAGAATTGCTGCTTCAGGGAAATCCCACGTCATTGCAATAGCTTGCTTCCCAAACAAATTCATAACCTTTTGATTTCCAGGGACCCAGCGAGTACACGAGTTAGAAAAATCACAGCATCTATCAACTGCAAACGCCAAATAAACCCCCACAGCATCCGCATAAGCCGTCGCACCAGTGCCACCTCCAGCCAAGCTCCTGCCATCGTCCGACAGTCCGGCAGCAATGGCATCACTTTTGACCCACTCACGTGCTTCCTGCACCAAATCAGAAAATGTCGTCAATGCAACAAGTTGGCGAGGGGTGAAAAGATCACGCCATTTCGTCATGCCGTATTCCTGCACACGGAAACCGAGCGCTTTGGCGGGTAAGTCGGTTTCTGGGGTGTCGATAGGCTTCGCGTTGAGAGCAATCGCTTCCATCTCGCATGTCGGTGATAAATACACTCGCCCACGAACACCTTCGGCCACAATTGCCATTAGCCGCTCACTCATGCGACCGGCCTTTGCTTCGGATCGTAAATACTCGAACGGCATGGGTGTCCCCGACATCAGGCAGAGAAAACTACTGCCACTACTTCCAGACTTAGTGCCATTCTTTGACCTCACCGCATCCATCGGCTCGCCAGTTCTGACAATAAAACGATAACTATTGCCATCTATCACAGGCTCAACATACGTTTCCTTACCCGCCTTGGTCGAAAGCATAAAGGTTGAAGCCAGCGGCACATCAACATGGGCAAAAGCCGGATTGGGGCTTTTAACCGTTCGCGCCCATAGCCAGGCAATCACGGCAAGTTTCTGCCCTGCCTGCAATCCAACCAGTCCGTTATTCTTGAAATGTTGACCCTCATTTTTGCCTGTAGCGACCGTCCCTATTGCGTTAGCAGCTAGCATTTCAGGAGTAATTTCAATCTGCGGATAAAGGTGTCCAATGCGCTTG
>JBAXSA010000617.1:0-1796 GCA_037130945.1 Pseudomonadota bacterium
GAACCGGTGTGCAGTTGATGCTGGTCGCCAATCAGCCGATGCGCATACCGCCGTCACGCTTCATCAAGACCCTACAGGTCGCATCCGGATTTGACGTGACGGATAATGAAATCGTGAAAAGGCTGGATGCCGGTGATCTGGTCATCACCAGTGATATTCCTCTGGCAGCCGAGGTGATTGAAAAGGGCGGCCATGCGCTCAATCCCCGTGGCGAATTGTATTCAGCGGACACGATTAAATCCCGTTTAACCATGAGGGACTTGATGGACACCCTGCGAGGGAGTGGAATCACTACGGGTGGCCCGTCGGTACTCAGTCAAAGTGATCGAAAAGCCTTTGCGAGTCATTTGGATACCTTATTGACGAAATATATCAAAAAGGAATAGACTTAGGATTCTCCAACACTGGCATATAATTTGCTTTCATGACGTTAACGCGAATGCCCTGTCAGGAGATCGTCATGAAGTTGGAAAACGCCTTTGGCGTCCATGCCCAGGCACTGTTGCTCAGAGAGCGGCGCGCCGAGGTTCTGGCGGCCAATCTCGCCAATGCGGATACCCCTGGCTACAAGGCACGGGATTTCGACTTTGAGAAGATTCTCAAACAGGAGTACGGCCCACCCTTGCGGCTGTCTCAAACCGCTGAAGCCCATATCCAACCGGAAGCCGGTTTGGTGCCTCCCAGTCAGATGGACTACCGGGTACCCAATCAGGCCTCCTTGGACGGCAACACGGTGGATCCCCAAATTGAATACACTAATTTCTCGTCCAACAACCAGGCCTATCAGGCCTCGCTGAATTTCCTCAACGGCAAGATTCGCACCCTTCGCACGGCCTTGAAAGGGCAATAACCATGTCGATTTTCAAGATCTTCGACACCGCCGGAAGTGGCCTCAGTGCCCAGGCTCTGCGGCTCAATCTGGTGGCCAGCAACATGGCCAACGTCGATGCCGTAAGCAGCAGTCTCGAACAAACCTACAAATCCCGCCAGCCGGTCTTCCGGGCCATGATGGATCAGTTCAACCCCAACGAGCCCGCCACGGGCGTCAAAATGGTGGCAGTGGTGGAAAGCAAGGCTCCACCCCAGATGGAATACAACCCCGCGCACCCCATGGCCAACCAGGATGGCTATGTGTTCCGGCCCAATATCAACATTGTCGAGGAGATGGCCAACATGATTTCGGCTTCGCGTGCCTATCAAAGCAACGTCGAGGTGGTCAGTGCCGCCAAGCAACTCGCTTCCGCCACTTTAAGAATGGGCGAATAGGAGAAACTACCATGACTAATCCCACAACCGTTGGTAACACCGCTGCCGCTGCTGCCTCGGCCAGCATCTACGACAAGCTGGGGTTATCCAGCAGCGCCGCCGCAACACGAACACCCAAGAAGGAATTAGGATCGCAAGATTTTTTGTCGCTCATGCTCACCCAGCTCAAATACCAGGATCCCAATTCGCCCATGGATCCCGACAAGATGGCCCAGCAGTTTTCCGATATGTCGATGGTCACAGGCATGACCGAGATGAAGAAGGCGGTCGACGATCTGAAAACCTCGATGGTGTCCAATCAGGCCCTGCAGGCGGCGGGACTGGTGGGGCACAAGGTGCTGGTTGCCACCGATCAGGCCAATCTCCAACCCGATGGCACGGTGGAGGGCCAGCTCGCGCTGTCCGGTTCGGCCACCGACCTGACACTGAATATTACTGACGCCAATGGTGCCCTGGTTCGTCAAATCAAACTGGGTTCCCAACCCGCCGGAGTTGCCTCTTTCCAATGGGATGGCAAGGCGACCGATGGG
>JBAXSA010000618.1:0-1792 GCA_037130945.1 Pseudomonadota bacterium
TTGGAGACGGCGTCGGGTAGCTTCGGCAGGGCCAGGCTCACCTGGTTCTGAACATTGACCTGGGCGATGTCGGGGTTGGTGCCGATGTCGAAGAACACATTGAGCGTCATGTTGCCCGTCGAGGAACTCGACGAATACATGTACATCAGGTTATTGACGCTGTTGACTTGCTGCTCGATGGGGGCGGCCACACTTTGCGACACCACGTCGGCGCTGGCACCGGGATAGGTGGCACTGACCTGGATCTGCACCGGGGTGATGTCGGGATATTGGGCGATCGGCAAGACACCTATCGCCGATACCCCGGCCAGGGTCAGCACGATGGAAATGACCCAGGCGAATACGGGACGCTTAATAAAGAAATGAGAAATCATGAAGGTTTCCGCGTCAGGGTTTGATGGGCGTGGCGCTGGGCACTTGCGCGGGGGCGGATGCCGTGACCGGCTGAATCTGTACCTTGGCACCCGGTTGCAGACGCACCGCGCCGTCCACCACCACTCGGTCGCCGGTGGTGAGTCCGGCATTGATGATCCACTGATCCCCGTACCAATCGCCCACCTGAACCGGCTTGGGCTGCGCGGTGTTATCTCCACCCACCACAAACACGAACTTGCCGTTCGGCCCCTGCATCACCGCCCGCTGCGGCACCAGGATGGCGTTGGGACGGAAGGCACCCTTGAGCTGTACCCGCACGAACTGCCCGGGACTGAGCTGATACTCCGGGTTGGGTACCTCGGCGCGGATGTTGTAGGTGCCGGTTTGCATGTTGACCACCGGATCCAGAAAGGTGATCCGGCCGGTGTGGGGATAAGTGGAACCGTCGGCCAGGAGGGTGTCCACTTCCACTTTGTCGAGGCCTACCCCTTTCAACTGCCCTTTCGCATGGCGCAGACGCCGGAAACAGTTTCTTACACTCGACGCTTTTTTAAAAACCGTGTTGGGGCAATGGCGGCGACAAGATCGGCCTCTATGGGTAATGTGGACGGTGGATCGCCGCTGATCTGGCTGGCGAGCAGTTCGGCACAGATGGCGGCGAATACCATTCCGCGCGCGCCGAAGCCATCGACGATCCACAAGCCTTCGTTCGCGGAAAGCGGGCCGACGATGGGCAGGCGGTCGGGCGACATGGGGCGGAAGGAGACGCGGCCATCTAGCGTGGCGGGATCGATGCCAGCGCCAAAATCAGGTAGGACCATGTCGAGGCGATGAAGATTTTCGATGTGATCCGTGAGGCGCGGCGTGGTATCGAGATCGTCTGCTGCCATGGTCGCACCCGCGCAGCGCAGGCCGTCGACGGCGGGTGTGACATAACCGAGCCGCGTGGCGACAATATTGAATGGCGGTGTGGCTGCTTCAGGAATGTGGCTGACGAGGCCGCGGCCGACGCGGATCGGTAACGGATAGTCGGGGGCGAGCGCCTGGGCACCAATGCCATTTGCCAGCACCACATCGTCGGCTTCGATGCTGTCACCATGACCAACGATGCGCCAGCCGTTGCCATTCTTTTCCAGCCGCGAGACAGGTAAATCGAAACGGCAGTCGATGCCGGCGAGCAGCGCACGACAGAGGCTGGGCGGGTTGATCCAGCCGCCCCGGGCAAACCACCAACCGCCTTGTTCGACCGGCCAGCCAGCTAGTGTGCTGGCTTCTTCGCGCTCGACAAAGCGGCAGAAGTCGGCGGGCAGCGCCTGTTCCTCAACAGTACGGCGTTGCGTGGAGGCGTGTTTGTCATCGCGGGCGATGTGCAGCACGCCAGTCCAGCCGCAACGTACGCCGGGTAGGTCGGCGAACT
>JBAXSA010000619.1:0-1792 GCA_037130945.1 Pseudomonadota bacterium
GAGCTGCGGATCAGCCGTGCCGAAAGCCTCCAGGAGTTGGAGTGCCTCGTCATTGCGCCGACGGCGACGGGGTGGAAACGGGTCGAGCGTTACGCCGCCGCCGACTGTGACTTGTGGTGAGAAGGCTCGCAGGATGTAGCTGTCACCGGAGAGCAACAGCGCCGGCTCCTTCAGGCGAAGCTGTACGTATGCGCTCTCGCCCGGTTGGAGAGTATCGCGGTCCAGCAGGATCACCTGGGCCGACACCTCGTATGTGGCCGAATGGAGGCGGACAGTGGCGCGGTGTTTCAGTTCGCGCGTTGCCGAAGCCAGGTAGTCCAGACGCACATCCACCGCACGGGTGGCGCGAAAGATGCCGCGCGGCACGACCACATCGCCCCGGCCCACCTGATCCAGATCGATCCCCTGCAGATTGACCGCCAAACGTTGCCCGGCCTGACCCTTGTCACCCTTGACGCCGTGGGCCTGGATACCGCGCACCCGACCCTCCAGTCCGGACGGAAGGATTTCCAACTCATCCCCCACGCTGACCTCTCCGGATAGCAGGGTGCCGGTCACCACAGTACCGAAACCTGGCATGGTGAAGACCCGGTCCACCGGTAGCCGGAATGGACCTTCGCGGCGTTTCTGGTCCGCCAGTACCGCCAGTCCGGCAAGAGCTACCTTCAGAGCCTCAAGACCTTCGCCGGTTCGCGAGGAGAGCGCCACAATCGGGGCCGCTTCCAGAAAACTGCCGGCCACAAAGTCACGGACCTCTTCCGTTACCAGCTCCAACCACTCTTTTTCGACCATGTCGCGCTTGGTTAATGCCACCAGTCCGCTCTTGACCCCCAACAGGCGGAGGATATCGAGATGCTCGCGGGTCTGCGGCATAATCCCCTCGTCGGCGGCAATAACCAGCATGACCAGATCCATGCCCCCCACACCGGCCACCATGGTACGCACGAATTTCTCATGTCCCGGCACATCAACGATACCAAAGCACAGCCCACCCGGAAGTTCCAGATGGGCAAAGCCCAGCTCTATAGTTATACCACGCGCCTTTTCTTCTTTCAGGCGGTCGGTGTCAATGCCGGTCAGCGCCTTGACAAGCGATGTCTTACCATGGTCAATATGTCCGGCGGTACCGAGAATCAGATGCTTCATGACTTAATAAGATGCGGATGATGGTGAAATTTTCCTCCGCAATCGTCCTGTCCCCCGCGAATCTTTTCCACTGCATGACTGACGATAGGCCACGCCGCTTCCAGGTTTTCCAGCGCGCCTTTGGGGCTGCCCGGCAGGTTGATGATCAGAGTTTTATTGCGAATAGCGGCGACAGCTCTCGACAACGATGCCATGGGAGTTTTTTCAAGTCCCCTGATACGCATCAGTTCACCGATACCGGGAATCAGGCGCTCTGCCACCTGTATGGTGGCCTCGGGGGTCACGTCGCGGGGCGAGACACCGGTGCCGCCGGTCGTCAGAATCAGGTCGGCCACATCGGCGTCGGCCCATTCTGTGAGTACCGACACGATCTGCTCGAACTCATCCGCGATGACTTGGGCATGCAGAGTGCGAATTCCCCGTTCCGCCAACCAGGCCGACAGGGCCGGACCGCTCTCATCAGTCCGCTCGCCTCGCGAGCCCTTGTCACTCAAAGTCAGAATAGCCGCTCTCATTGTGGTTAGCCTCCAGCAAAATTTAAATCGTGGATAAACCAAACCATACATGAATACATATCTTTTCTATAATGTTTTTTTCGCCAATCAAATTACCGCCACCCGGTCGAGTTCAATCCCTTCAACCTTAA